>DASPGW010000207.1 GCA_035620395.1 Desulfuromonadales bacterium
TTTTTCGCCCGTTGCCGCGGGCAGATGTTTTTTATGACGCGACGCTCAACTGTTCTGCGCATCTTTCTTCCGATCTGCCTCCTCCTGACGATTGTCGTCGGGTTCAAATTCGTTTCCTTCATCTTCCAGCCGGTGACGCCGGCCGCATCCGCGCTGGTGAACGTCACTCCCGGGCTCCCCTTGGCCGAGGTGGCCGGGCGCCTGCAGGAGGCGGGGGTGGTGCGCAGCGCTTCCGGCTTCAAACTGCTGGCCTGGCTGCGCGGCGATAACAACCGGATCAAGGCCGGCCCCTACGACTTCAGCGGCCCGGCCACACCGGGACGGGTCCTTAACCGGCTGGTCGCCGGTGATGTCCGCCGGCAGCGTCTGACCATCCCCGAGGGGTTCTCTCTGCGCGAGATCGCCGCCCGCATCGAGGCGGAGGGGTTAGGCCGCGCCGAAACTTTTCTGCGGCTGGCCCGCGACCGCAAATTCATCGCCACCCTCGGCATCGCTTCCCCCACTCTCGAGGGGTACCTCTTTCCGGAGACCTACCTCTTCGCCAGCGGCACCCCCGAGGATCGCCTCATCAAGGTGATGGTCCGCCAGTTCGAAAGCCGCCTGTCACCCGACATGGTGGAAGGAGCGGCCAAGCTGGGACTCGATCCGCATCAGCTGGTGACCCTCGCCTCGATCGTCCAGAAGGAAGCCGGCACGCTCGCCGAGATGCCGGTGATCGCCGCGGTCTTCCACAACCGCCTGCGCCGCAAAATGCCGCTTCAGGCCGATCCGACGGTTATCTACGGGATCGCCAATTTCAACGGCAACATCACCCGCAAGGACCTGCGGACGCCGACCCCCTACAACACCTACCGCATTGCCGGTCTGCCGCCCGGGCCGATCGCCAGCCCGGGAGAGGACGCGCTGCGGGCGGCGGCATTCCCGGCCAAGGCCGACTACCTCTACTTCGTGGCCCGCGGTGACGGCACCCATGCCTTTTCCACGAACCTGCGCGAGCACAACCAGGCCGTACGGCACTACCAGTTGAAACGCTGAACTGCGCCGGTCCGGCCGGCAGAGGAGTGAGCGCATGTCTTCCAGGGTTCTGCTTGCTGAAGACAACGACCAACTTGCTGCCGCCCTCGAGGCGCTCCTTACGCGCCAGGGGCTGGCGGTCGAACGTGCCGGCGACGGCGTCGAGGCCCTGGGCCGGATTGCCCAATCTCCCCCTGATCTTCTGTTGCTCGACCTCAAGCTGCCGCGCCTGCACGGCATCGAACTGCTCAAAAGGCTGCGGCAGAACCCCCACACCAGCGGCCTTCCCGTCGTCATCATCACCGGCGCCTATCGCGGCGACCCCTACGTGCGGGCAGCCAAAGCGCTCGGCATCGCGGCTTATCTGGAGAAACCGTTCAAGGCCGGCGAACTCCTCGCCGCCCTCAAGCAGGCGCTGCCGGCCGACGCTCCGCTTTCACCGCCTGCTCCCACCACAGAGACGGTCGATGCTCATCTGCGCCGGGCTTTTATCGGCCGCTTCTGCGGTCGCCTGGTTCTGCGCGGCGAGGGGCGCGAGTACAGCCTGACGCTCATCAGCGGCACGCCGGTTTTCGTGCGTCCCGGTTTCGCCTATCGCGACTTCGGCGACTGGCTGCACCGTCGCGGCTTTCTCTCCGCCGAGGAATACGCCTTCTACGCCGGCCCCGGCCAGCACCGCTACGAGCTGCCGGTCCAGATGGGGTGCATCGAGTACCCTGACCTTCTGGAGGAGAAACTCGCCTACCTGAGCGCCGAACTGGTGGAGTCCTTCGCTCTTCCCCCGCTCACCGCCGTGGAGCACCCCTTCACTCCACCGCCGGGACTGCAGCTGCTCACCGTCAACGTTCCCCGGATTTTCTACCAGGGATACCACCGTTACCTGCGGCCGGAACAGCGCGAACGGCTGTTGACCGAGGATGGACCGCGTTTTGCGGCGCTCGCCCCCGACTATTTCCGCTACGTCAACTTCCTCTCGCTGAGCCATGAGGAGAGGCAGCTGCTGCCGCGCCTCGACGGCACCCGCCCCCTGGCCGACTGCCTGGCAGGAGAAGCCGACCTCATCCCGCTGGCCCTGACCCTCCAGGCCCTCGGCATGTTGCGCTGCGCCGATGTCCCTCTTACCTTGGCGGCTCCGGAGTTTCCCCTGCGCATCCTGTTCAATGCCGTGGCCGAGGAAACGGCCGAGATTGCCCTCGAAGGGCCGCTGGAGAGTTTTGCCGACCTGGTCGAGCCAGCGGCGCAAGCCGCCACTCCTGCCATCGCTTCGGTATCGCCGACTCCCCCGTCGGCTGACGTTCCGGGCGAAGCTGCTCGGACGGCCGAGGTCCGAAAAATCCACGCCTCCCTGCAGGGAAAGAACTACTACGAAATTTTCGGCCTGACGCAGGCGACGTTTTCCTTCGATCAATTGAAGGAGAACTATTTTTCCCTCACCCGCCAGTTTGGTCCCGATCTGCTGATGCAACTCGCCGGCGCCGAGGCGACAATGGCCGAAGAGATTCTCGCCGCCGTCGCCAACGCCTACAACACGCTCTCCGACGTCGTACGCAAGGAAAACTACGACCAGTTGCTCGGCTCCGACCGGGTCGGCCTCGGGCAGAAGGGGGACGACCGTTTCCAGGCGCAGGTCCAGTCCCAGTCGGGCAAGGTTTTCATCCAGATGGAGGAGTGGGACAACGCCGAGACGGCCCTGCAAGATGCCTGCAACATCGACCCCAACAACGGCGACTACCTGGCACACCTCGCCTGGGCCATCTACCGCAACCCGAGAAACGCCGCGAGCCGAGCCATGCAGGAGAAGGCCCGCCAACTCCTCAACCGCGCCCTGACCCTGGAGCGGACCGCCGCCGGTTTCGCCTTCAAGGGGTGGCTGCTGTTCGAGGCGGGAGAGGACACCCTGGCCGAGGCGGAGTTCAACAAGGCGCTCAAGCTCGATGCGCGACAACTGATGGCGCGCAAAGGACTGAAGAGTCTGTTGGAAACGCGCGAGCGGGAGAAGAAGGGGCTGTTCCGGCGGATGTTCGGCTAAGGATCTTGCGGGGAAGCGTGGCGAATGTCGAATTCTTTATATGCTCATTTTTTCGAGACTGACAAAGATTGACACTCAGTGTCGCAAATTGTAAGTCGAGGAGAAGGAAAAAGTTTTTTTGTGCATGGAAATCAGCGAAAAGCGGAGCGAATGCTAGGCTCGTTTTTTGCATTATCGAGACAGAGGGGGCAATTAAATGGGGCGAGGCTTCGCACAGACAAGAAAGCCGGCTATTGAGAAAAGGAGAAGATCGATGACATCAGATGCAAAAAGCAGTAACAGGAAACGGTCCAGGAGGGCATCCGGGTTACTTGTGTTCATGCTGCTGGGAGTGGTGCTTCCCGCTGCCGCGCAGCCCGTCGTCATCTTCGGTCCCCAGAAGTTCGTCAGGGAAGAAGGGAAACCGGCCACCACCGGCACCGCCTTCAGCGTCCCGGCGGAGGCAACCAACTGCAGGCTGGAGATCAATAGCGACATTGCTGGCCCCTTGTTCGCCAACAACGTCTCGGTCAAGGTCAATGGTGTGGAAATGGCCGACAGCAAGACGTTGCGGAGGGGGGGGACGGAGCAGGCAGAGGTCGAACTGCAGACCACGAATACCCTCCTCGTCACCCTCAAGGGAAAACCCGGTGACAGCGTTACCGTGAAAATCATCGGTGAGATCGCTGAAGTCGGTGAGCCGGAGCCGCCAGGCCGTCCGCTCCCCCCGCCTGACTGAGCGATACGCAAGAGTGTGCTACGACAAGCAGGGAGCCGGTCACGTGACCGGCTCTTTCTTTTTCCGCAAGGGAAAGCTCCCGCTTCGCCGGAGATACCGGCTCGAGCCACCTCAGTCGGGAAACTGGAGACGCCGTGGCAGGCCCGCCACCACCAAGGCATAGGAATCATCGACCATCGAGAGGAGTTCGTCCTCGGGGACGCTGCCGTCGAGGACCAGGGTGTTCCAGTGCCGTTTGTTCATGTGGTACCCTGGGCGGATCGCCGGATAGTAGGCGCGCAGCACCTCGGCGTGCAACGGGTCGCACTTGAGATTGAGCCAGGGCGGGTCGATGTCGGGCAGGAGAAGAGCGAATATCTTGCCGGCCACCTTGAAGACCGGGTATTCGGGGCCGAAGGGATATTCCTCGACGGCCCCTTTTTTCGTCAGACAATGGGCGCGCAGCCGCTCAATGTCCATCTTTTTACTCCGGCGGCCGCAGCCGCAGCAGCGTCGCCCCCCAGCCGCCGGCTTCCTCTCCGGCGAGGCGAAAGGTGATGACCTCCGGCAGCCGGGCCAGAATGGCATGTACGCTGCGCTGCAGGACACCCATCCCCTTGCCGTGGATGATGCGCACATCGAGGATCCCTCGCCGGCGGCACTCGGCCAGGTAGTCGGGGATGAGATACTTCACCTCGGCCGGACGGAAGGTATGCAGATCGAGCACGCCGTCAATCGGCAGCTCGATCACCTCGGAGATTTCGGGCTCGTCGCTTTCTTCGCTCACAACATTATTACGCCTGCAGCTTGCCGGGCCAGTGGCCGGCTAATCCCCGTCGCGCCTGGTTTTCCGGCGCGAAGCCGGTGGCCGGGCCAAAAAGGCGGTCACAACAATGACGCCGAAACCGATGAAGAAAAGCACCCCGACGATGAGCCAGAAGGATACCTTGTCGAAAAACATCATCTCCCCTCGCAAACGAGGAATAAGAAAAATCCGGATTCATTTCCCGCTATCCTATAGCACGGTTCAAGTTTGCCTGTCACCGCTCATTTTTCTCTCGATGGGGCTATCTCCAAAAAAAGCGGAACTTCGCAGTCCCGCCTATGATCGCCTAAATATCCCCGGCCGGACATTCTGCGCCGGCATCCGCCCCACCGCCTGCCTGCTTCAGCTTGCGCCCCCAACCTCCCGGTAGAGATCGTCCATTTCCGCCCCCTCCACCTCGGGCTCGTCTCCGGCGTCCCGCAGGGCGTCGACGATTTCCTCTTCCGGATAACGCCGGTAATGCTCTTCCTCCGGCAAACGGACGGAAGGTCCCCGCGCTGTCAGCAGAGTGCCGACCCCCCACCCGGCCGCTGCCCCCAAAACCGCCCCGCCCAGGCCACGGCGCCAAACCCCGACCGTTGCCCCGATGACTGCCAGCACTCCCTTCATCATGCACCTCCGCCTCGCACAATCCGGCAAATTCATCCCGTTACATTTTCACTATAGTTCCGGCCGGGCCGCTGTCAAATCCTGCGGCGACTGCAAAAAGGCCCGCAAATAATTAAAACGTTTGTTTTAATCAAACGTATGATTTATTATCTTAAGCAGTTATTCCGGATGAGAGGAAGAAAACCCAATGAGTCAAACCGACACCAAGGACCGGATTCTCGACGCCGCCGAACACCTGTTCGCGTCCGAGGGCTTCCACAACACCTCCCTGCGGGCGATCACCGGCGAAGCCCGGGCGAACCTGGCGGCGGTCAACTATCACTTCGGTTCCAAGGAGGCCTTGCTGGAGGCGGTTTTTGAACGACGGCTGGTGCCGCTGAACCACCTTCGGCGGGAGAGACTGGAGACGGTACGGAAGGCCGCCCACCAGTCCGGCTGCCGGCCTTCGGCAAGGGAGGTGCTGCGCGCCTTCGTCGAGCCGACGCTCAGCTTCCGCGACAGCGGGCCGGGGGCCGAAGCCTTCGTTCGCCTGGTGGGACGGGCGATAGCAGAACCGGACGACACCCTGCGCAAAATCTTCATGCGGCAAATGGAACCGATCTTTTTCCTGCTCTACGACACCCTGGCGGAAGCCCTTCCCCACCTCTCGGGCAGCGCTCTCTTCTGGCGCCTGCACTTCGCCCTCGGGGCGTTGGGTCACACCCTGTGCATGGCCGGCCGCTTCCAGTTGCTGCCGCCCGGGGTCGCTCCACCCACCGACGCCACCTCCCTGACGACGCTGCTGCTCGACTTCGTCACGGCCGGAATGGAGGCCGCATGCGCCTGAAATCCGCCGCACGAAGCTGCCTTTGGCTGCTTCTGCCGCTTTTCGCCGGTTGCTCCCTGCACCGGCCGCAGGAAACAACCCTGCCGGCCGCCATTCCCCCGGCCTACGTCGAACCGGGCGCCGCCGCCGCTCCGCCCGTCGAGCGCTGGTGGGAAAGCTTCGCGGACCCGCGACTGAACGCGCTGGTGGAGGAATCCTTCGCCGCCAATCTCGACCTGGCCCAGGCCTTCGCCCGCATCCAGCAGGCCGAGGCCCAGCTCGGCATCGCCCGGGCGGGACAGCTGCCGAGCGTCAATCTGGACGGCGCCGCCGGCCGCGGACGCCAGCCCGGCTTCAAGGGCCCGGAGACTGCCGACAGTTTCCAGCTCTCGGCCGCCGCTGCTTTCGAACTCGACCTCTGGGGCAAGCTCGCCGCGCGCACCGAAACAGCACTCCTGGAGGCATCCGCCTCCCGGGAGGACGCCAAAACCCTCTATCTCTCCCTCTCCGCCCGGGTGGCCGACCTCTACTTCCTGGCGGTGGAACAGCGTGCCCAGCTCGAACTGGCGGACCGCAGCATCGCGGCGTTCGCCGATACCCTCGAGCGGGTCGAACGGCGCTACCGCGAGGGTCTGGTGCCGGCCCTCGACGTCTACCAGTCCCGCCAGAACCTGGCCGGTGCCCGGGCCAGCCGGCCGCTCTTCGCCAACACCCTGGCCGCAACCGAGCATGCCCTGGCGGTGCTGCTCGGCCGCTATCCCGAGGGGGGGGCAACCGGCACCCTGGCCGAACTGCCGATCGGACCGGCGGCCTTTCCCGCCGGCCTGCCCGCCGACCTGCTCGCCCGGCGGCCGGACGTCGAGGCTGCCCTGCTCCGCCTCAAGGCGAGCGACGCCCGCATCGCGGCGGCCATCGCCGACCGCTTCCCCTCCTTCAACCTGATCGGCAACTACGGCGGCGCGAGCAGCGATCTGGGCGAGCTTTTGCACTCGGGCAATATTTTCTGGAGCCTGCTGCTCGATCTGGCCCAACCAGTCTTCGACGGCGGCCGGCGCAGCGCCGAGGTCGAGCGCAACCGGGCCCTCTTTCGTGAGAACCTCTTCCGCTACCACCAGAGCGTGCTTACCGCCTTTCAGGAAGTCGAGGATGCCCTGGCGGCCAACCGCACCACCGAGGAGCGGATCATCCTTGTCGAGGCGCGGGTGACGGCCAGCCAGGCGGCGCTGCGCCTGGCCCTCGACCGCTACCTGCAGGGGCTATCCGACTACCTGCCGGTGCTGACCGCCCAGGGGCTGCAGTTCGACGCCGAAAGCCAGCTTCTCGCCGCCCGTCGACAGTTGCTTGCCGACCGCATCTCGCTGGCCCGGGCGCTGGGGGGAGAGTGGATGGTGGCGGAGATGGAAAAAAATTTATAGGCCCCATGGGATCCATGGGACCCATAGGACCTATTTACTGCTTTGGAGGATTCGGCCATGAGTGCTAGATCGAAACTGTTCAAGATCGTCCTCCCCCTGCTGATCGTCGTCGCCGCCTTCATTGCCATGCGGCTCATGATCCTGAACCGCCCCGAGCCAAAGAAGGAGGCGCGAGAGAATCCCGGCGCCCTGGTCGAGGTGGCCACGGTGGCCCGCGGCGAGCGCCAGGTCGAGGTACAGGGGACCGGCGCCGTCCAGCCACGTCAGGAGATCAGCGTGATCCCGCAGATCAGCGGCCGGGTGGTGGAAGTGGCGCCGGGCTTCGTGGCCGGCGGCTTCTTTCGCCGGGGGGAGGTTCTCTTCCGGGTCGACGACGCCGACTACCGGCTGGCCGTCGACAAGGCGCAGGCAGCCATGGCCAAAGCCGAGTATGACCTGGCGACCATAGAGGGGCAAGCGCGCATCGCCCGGGAGGAATGGGACCGGCTCAAGCTCGCCGACGGCCAGCAGCCCAACCCCCTGGTCGTCTACGAGCCGCAGCTGAAAAACGCCCGCGCCGCCCTCCTTTCGGCCCGCGCCACCCTCGGACAGGCCGAGCTCGACCTCGACCGCACCGTGCTGCGCGCCCCGTTCAACGCGCTGGTGCGCTCCGAGTCTCTCGACCTCGGCCAGTACCTGCAAGCAGGCACGTCGGTCGCCCTCCTGGCTGGAACCGACCAGGCGGAGATCGTCGTCCCCCTCCCCCGGCAGGATCTCGAATGGCTGCATCTCCCCCGCCGGGGCGAATTGGAAGAGGGCGCAGCGGCCACCGTCCGGCTGGCCGGCGCCGGGCAGAACTACGACTGGGTCGGCCGACTGGTGCGCACCCTCGGCGACGTCGACCCGCAGGGGCGCATGTTCCGGGTGGTGGTTGCGGTCGATGACCCCTACGGGCTGCAGGACCGTCAGGCCGGGCGGCCGGAGCTGGCCATCGGCTCTTTCGTGGAAGTGCTGCTGCAGGGCAAGACACTCAGGGATGTGGCCGTGCTGCCGGCTTCCGCCCTGCGCGACGGCGGCACGGTCTGGGTCATGAACGACACCCATCTCAAGATCCGCCCCGTCGAACTGTTACGACGCACCCGTGACGAAGTGGTGATCGGCAGTGGCCTCGCCGCCGGCGACCAGGTGGTGCTGACCGCCCTGGCCGGCGCCGCCGAGGGAATGAAACTGCGGCCGGCCGCGACGCCGCAGGAGCGGGCCACGGCTGTGGCGGGCGAAACGGCGGAGTCCAGGCCATGAACGGGGCAGTCCGCTGGATGACCAGCAACCACGTCGCCGCCAACCTGCTGATGCTGGTCTTCATCGTCGGCGGCCTGCTGCTGGGACCGAAGGTCAAGCAGGAGGTCTTCCCCGAGGTCAACCTCGACTGGATTTCGGTGACCGTCCCCTATCCGGGAGCCGGCCCCGAGGAAGTGGAGGAAGGGATCCTGCTCAAGATCGAGGAGAACCTCACCGGCGTCGACGGCATCAAGCAGATCAAGGCGACCGCCGCCGAAGGACTGGGGACGGTGATGGCCGAGGTGGGCGCCGGGATGGACCCCGACCAGGTGCTGCAGGACGTCAAGAGCGAGGTCGACCGCATCACCACCTTTCCGCTGGACGCCGAGGAACCGGTCATCGCCAAGGTTCTCAACCGCAGCGAAGTCATCTCCGTCGTGGTCTACGGCGATCTTGCCGAGCGCAGCCTGCGCGAATGGGCGGAAAGCGTGCGCGACGACCTGCTGGTCTACCCGGAAATCACCCAGGTCGATCTCGGCGGAGTGCGTCCCTACGAAATTTCCATCGAGATCCCCGAGGAAAACCTGCGCCGCTACAACCTGACCCTCGATCAGGTGGCGCAGCAGGTGCGACGCGCCTCTCTCGACCTGCCCGGCGGCACCATCAGGACGGCAGGGGGTGAAATCCTGCTGCGCACCAAGGAGCGCCGCTACTTCGGGCCGGAGTATGCGAACATCGTCATCCTCACCAACCCCGACGGTACCCAGGTGCACCTGCGCGACATCGCCAACGTCCGCGACACCTTTGAGGAGACCGACACCTTCGCCACCTTCGACGGCAAGCCGGCGGCCATGGTCAAGGTCTTCCGGGTCGGCGAGCAGAAGCCGACGGAGATCTCGGCGCTGGTCAAAAAATATATCGAAGAGAAGCGGCAGAGCCTCCCCCCTTCGGTGCAGATCGCCACCTGGAACGACACCTCCGAGCTCTTCGAAAGCCGCCTTCATCTGTTGCAGAAGAATGCCGCCTTCGGCCTGGTGCTGGTCTTTCTCATCCTCGGCCTTTTCCTGGAGATCCGCCTCGCCCTCTGGGTGATGCTGGGAATCCCCATCTCCTTTCTCGGCACCCTCTTCCTGATGCCGGCGCTGGGGGTCTCGATCAACATGATCTCCCTCTTCGCCTTCATCCTCGCCCTGGGGATCGTCGTCGACGACGCCATCGTCGTCGGCGAAAACGTCTACGAGCAGCGCCAGCTCGGCAAGCCGTTCCTCCGGGCGGCCGTGGACGGAACGCAAGAGGTCGGGGGGCCGGTCGTCTTCTCGGTCCTGACCACGGTGGCCGCCTTCGCCCCGTTGATCTTCGTCAGCGGCGTGATGGGCAAGTTCATCCAGGTGATCCCCCTGGTGGTGATCACCATTCTGCTGGTCTCGCTGGTCGAATCCCTCTTCGTTCTCCCCTCCCACCTCGCCCTCGGCCGGCGCCGGGAAGCCGCGACCGGCCTGCTCGCCGGCATCGACCGGGTAAGATGCTGGTTCGGCCGCCAGCTCGACCGTTTCATCGCCGGTCCCTACCGCCGCACCCTCGAGCTCTGCCTGCGCCATCGTTATCTCACCCTGGCGACGGCGGTGGCGATCCTGCTGCTCGCGGTCGGCGTCATCGGCGGCGGCCTGCTCAAATTCACCTTCATGCCGGAGGTCGACGGCGATGTCATCACCGCCTCGCTGCAGATGCCGCAGGGGACACCGGCCGCGGAGACGGCCCGGGTCGAGCGTCATATCGAGCAGGAGGCGATGGCGACGGTAGCGGAGTTCGACAGCCGACGGCCGGAGGGCCAGGGGATCATGCGTCACTTCTACGGGGTGATCGGCGGCACCATCGCCGCCGGGGGGCCGGGCGGCGGCAGCTCCCAGGCGGCAGGGCATCTCTCCGACATGGCCCTGTTCCTGACCCGGAGCGAGGACCGCGGCGTCCCGGCCGCCGAGATCACCAACCGCTGGCGACAGAAGGTGGGGGAGATCCCGGGGGTGGAATCGCTGGTCTTCAAGTCGAACCTGGTGCGCATGGGCGCCAATATCGACATCCAGTTGGCGCATGAAGACTTCGCCGCCCTCACCCGGGCCGCCGGCCGGGTCAAGGAAGAGCTGGCCAAATACCCGGGCGTCGGCGACATCGAGGACAGCTACGCCCAGGGCAAGAGCGAGCTCAAGATCCGTCTCAAGCCCGAGGCGCGCACCCTGGGGATCACCGAGGAGGACCTCGGCCGTCAGGTCCGCGCCGCCTTTTACGGGGCCGAATCGCTGCGCCTGCAGCGCGGCCGCAACGAGCTCAAGGTGATGGTCCGCTATCCGGAGGAGAGCCGCCGGAGCCGCTGGGACCTGGAAGCGATGCGCATCCGCACCCCGCAGGGAGGGGAGATCCCCCTGGGGCGGGCAGCCTGGGTAGAGGAAGGGCGCGGCTTCTCCGAGATCAAGCGCACCGACCGCAAGCGGGTCATCAACGTCACCGCCAGCGTCGACAGCCAGCAGGCCAACACCCAGGAAATCCTCGGCGACCTGAAGACAGGGCTGCTCACCGACCTGCGGGACGACTTCCCCGGCCTTACCTTCGATCTGGAAGGAGAGGAGAAGGAGCGGCGCGAATCGATGGCCAGCATGGGCAGCGGTTTCCTGCTGGCGCTCTTCGCCATCTACGCCCTGCTCGCCATTCCCTTCCGCAGCTACAGCCAGCCGCTGATCATCATGAGCGCCATCCCCTTCGGCATCGTCGGGGCCATCGCCGGCCACCTGCTCATGGGCTTCAACCTCTCAATCCTCAGCATCTTCGGCATCGTCGCCCTCTCGGGAGTGGTGGTCAACGACTCGCTGCTGCTAATCGACCGCATCAACGCCAACCTGCGGGCGGGAGGCGAGGACTTGCGCCAGGCGGTCATGGATGCCGGGCAGAGGCGCTTCCGGCCGATCCTGCTGACCTCGCTGACCACCTTCTTCGGTCTGGCGCCGATGATCCTGGAGCGGAGCGTGCAGGCGCAGTTCCTCATCCCGATGGCGATCTCGCTCGGCTTCGGCATCCTCTTCGCCACCGGCATCACGTTGCTGCTGATTCCCGCCCTCTACCTGGCGCTGGAGGACATCCGGCGACTGTTCGGGCTGCGGACCGCACACGCCGACCACAGCGTGGAGATGGTGACGGAATAGGCCGGCTGAGGTTCTGCGACAGGAAGAAGAAGTTCTGCCAGCGGGCCGGGCCTCTTGGGGCGGCAAGAAGTCCGGCTCTTTGCGTTCGGCAGACTTTCTGCTACACTTCTCCCATTTAGTGAACCATCCTCCCGCCATTGCGAACTGGATTCTCTTGCCGATGTCACGACTGCTCACGGGTTTTCTGGCGTTCTTGCTGCTCGGGATCGGACTGCCCCTGTCGACGACTGCGGCGGAAGAGGCTGTTTCTACCACCGCCCCGGCAGAGACGGTCGCCGAGGAGCCCGAGACGCCGTCTCCCGCCGCAGAGGCAAGCGCCGAAGAGGTTGACAAGGGGACGGAGCCGACACCCACAGCGGAAGCGGCACCCACAGCGGAAGCGGCACCCACAGCGGAGGCGGCACCCACAGCGGAGGCGGCACCCACAGAAGTGCCAGCGCCGGCAGAAGAACCAAAGGCGCCGGGAATTGTCGATGAATATCACCGGAAGATTTCCTCTGGAGTGACCTCCACCGCCCGCTGGCTCGACTCCTTCTTCGCCGACCCGCGGGTGGAAGACGAGGTGGGGAAGAGCCGAATCAGAGTCAGGTTCTCCCTCTTCGCCGAGGAGGGAGAACCATTTGAATACGACGTCCAGGCGAATGTTCGCCTCGACCTGCCGCTGCTTGAGAACCGACTGCAGCTGCTGTTTGCCGGGGACCCGGAGGACGAAAACGACTTCCAGGCCATAACCGGCGGCGAAGGTGTGCCGGCAGAGCTTATCGACACCGGCGAGAACTCCTCCGTCTCCCTGCGTTACTTTCTGCAGCGGACCGTATACCGCCACATAAGCGTGCGCAGCGGCCTGCGCTTTCGCAGCGGGATACCGGTGCTTTTTCTCGAGCCGCGCTACCGGCAGTCCGTCCCCTTCGACCGCTGGCTCTTCCGCTTTACCCAGCGCATTATCGGGCTCACCGACGGCTCGGTGCGCGTCCGGACGACCTTCGACCTTGACCGGGAGCTGCGACACAACCTGTTCTTTCGCGCCGTTGCCGATGGCACGTGGATCAAGGGCGAGGACGGCTATTTCTACACACTCAGTCCCTCTGTCTTCCAGCGTCTCAGCTCCCGACGGGTGCTGGTGTACAGCTGGGGGAATTCTTTCGTGACGCGTCCGAGCCACCGTCTCGAGTCGGTTGTGCTGAGCGTCCGTTACCGGCAGCGGCTCTGGCGGGACTGGCTTTACTTCGAGGTCGCTCCCCAGCTCGCCTTCCCGCGCGAAGAGAACTTCGATGTAACACCCGGCATCTCTCTGCGCCTGGAGATGGTGTTCGGCGACTATCCGATACTGCCGCCGCTTGAGAAAAAATCCGCCAGGAAATGAAGTGCCGTCACAATCTCCTCCCAGCGCACCGGGACCATCCGCTCCAATTTTCTCCTTGCCCCGGCAATCGACAGAATGAACATCGACACCCGCAACCGAACCGAACTGATCGAAGCCAATCGCCGTGAGTACGGCGAGCGCTACGCGTCGCTGAAATTTCTCTCCGGTCCCGAAGCCGAGGCCGCCCAGGCGCGTCGGACGGAACTGCTCGCCGCCCTGGCCGGGCGCACCGAATCCGGCTATTTGCAGACCAAGCTCGATTGCCGCCGCCTCTCGCCCGGCTGTCGTCTCTGCGGCGAAGGAAGCTGGTCGTGCCTGTTCATCAACGGCCGCTGCAACGGCCGCTGCTTCTACTGTCCGGCGCCGCAGACCAGCACCGAGCAGCCGACCACCAACACCCTGCGTTTTCCCCAGTCCGCCGACTATGTCGATTACGTCGAGAAATTCGGCTTTCGCGGCGTCAGCATCAGCGGCGGCGAACCGCTGCTGACCCCGGAGAAGACCCTCAAGTTCATCACCGCCGTCAAGAAGCGGCGCGGCGACGCCGTCCACCTCTGGCTCTACACCAACGGCACGCTGGTCACCCGCGACAGCCTGCTGCGGCTGCGCGACGCCGGCCTCGACGAGATCCGCTTCGACATCGGCGCCACCCGCTACCACCTGAAAAAGGCGGCCCTCGCCGTCGGCATCATTCCCCACGTCACCGTCGAGATCCCGGCGATTCCCGAGGATTTGCCGCTGCTCAAGGCGAAAGCCGCCGAGATGGCCGAGCGCGGCATCGACTACCTCAACCTGCACCAGCTGCGGCTCACCCCCCACAACCACGCCGCCCTCGCCGGCCGCGGCTACTCCTTCGTCCACGGCGAAAAGGTGACCGTCCTCGAGTCGGAGCTGGCCGCTCTGGAACTGCTGCGCCATACTCTGGACAACAACATCGAACTGCCGGTCAACTACTGCTCTTTCGTCTACAAGAACCGTTTCCAGCGCCTCGCCGCCCGCCGGCGTCACGCCCCTTTCGTCAGCAAGCCGACCGAGGATCTCACCGAAAACGGCTACCTCCGCTCCCTGGCTCTGACGGGGAGCTCCGAGGCGTTGCGGCGGCAGGCCGCAACCCTCGCCGCCCGAGAAGCGTCCCGGGAGGGGTGGGAGCTAAGCCCGGCCGCCGACCGTCTCGCCGTCTCGGCCACTCTCTGGCCGTTGATTGACTTCACCGGGCTCCGCCTGCTTCTTCGCTACGCCGAGGCTTCTCTCCAACCGGCCGTCACCTACCGCAACCCCTTCGTCGAGGTCCCGCTGAACAAAGGTCGCAAGGTGGTGATCGAGCGGCAGAACGCCGGCGGTGAGATGACGCTGGAAGGGGAAGAGATCGCCGCCCTCGGTCGACTGCTGGGCGGAGCGGAATCCGAGGCGAGCGGCGCCTTGCGGCCGGAGATCGCGCGCTGCGAGCGGATCACCGCCGGGCTGGGGGATTATTTCTGATGACAATCGGTTTCTGGCAGGATCTGCTCCGGCAAATCCGGACAATTCATGCTATGCAACCGCCATTGACTGACATCAATAGAAAGGGAGGATTGGCATGAAGATGCGCAAGAAGTTTCTCGACTACGAGTACGAAGAAGTCCTCGACGTCAGGACCCGCGAGCTGATCCGGGTCGCCTGTGCCGTGACGACCGGCTGCCCCGACTGACTGAAAAAGCACTTCGCGGTCGCGAAGGAGGCAGGCGCCAGCGAGGCGGAACTCAAAGAGGCGATGGCCTACGGCATGATCGCCCCGGCGGGGCGGGCGAAGAACTTCACCCTGCGGATGCTGGAGGAGCTGGAGATCGACAGGTAGGGGCGATTCACGAATCGCCCCTCAGCCACGCAAAGGGCGGCCCCCGGTCCGCCCTTTTTCTTTGCAGCAGGCCAAAGGACTTGCGTTTTTTCCCCGGATGGATTAAAAAGAGCCTCCAACATCCCGAAAAACCGGAGAAAGTCTGTGGCTCTTATCGAAGACGGGTTGTTCCGCCGCATCAAGAAACAGACCGGCCAGGCGGTCGGCGACTTCAACCTCATCGAAGCGGGCGACCGCATCGCCGTCGGCGTCTCCGGCGGCAAGGACTCCTACAGCCTGCTGCATATCATGGAGAGCCTGCGGAAGCGCTCGCCGGTGAAGTACGAACTGGTAGCGGTCAACGTCGATTCCGGCTTTCCCGGCTATCGCAAGGAAGTGGTCGAAGCGCACCTGCAGGAGCACGGCTTCACCTACCGGATGGAGCCGACCGAGTGCTACCGGATCATCGAGGAGAAGCGGCGTCCGGGCTCCTCCTACTGCTCCTTCTGCGCGCGGCTGCGCCGCGGCGTCCTCTACACCGTCGCCGAGGAGCTCGGCTGCAACAAGATCGCCCTCGGCCACCATCTCGACGACTTCATCGAGACGCTGCTGCTCAACCAGTTCTACGTCGGCACCCTGGCGGCGATGAGTCCCAAACTGCTCGCCGACAACGGCAAACAGACGGTCATCCGCCCCTTCGTCTACGTCGAGGAGAAGGACATCATCGCCTTCACCCGCACCAACGGCTTTCCCGTCATCTGCTGCGCCTGCCCGGTCTGCGGTGTGGTCGATCAGAAGCGCAAACGGATGAAGCGGCTCATCGCCGAACTGGCCAAGGAAAATCCGCACCTGAAACGGAGCATGCTCGGCGCGCTCGGCAACGTCCATCCCCGGCATCTGCTGGACAAGAGCCTGAAAGAGTTCTGAGAACTGGCCAAACGCTGAATCTTCGCTAGTATTCAGGTAACTTTCGATTTTCCCGGAGGCCCATGGCCAATCCCGACCAGCTCGAAATCGACCTGGCGACACATGTGCAGCAGCTGCTCTTCCCCAAGAGTTCGCCAGTCTGCAACTGGTGCTGCATCGGCTACAAGAACCGCATGGCCTGGGGGCTGGGCGGCGATTTTTTCGACTTCATCACCATGCCTGACGACTGCCAGGCCATCTTTATCGGTGACGTCACCGGCCACGGTCTCCACGCGTCGGTGGTCATGTCCCTGCTCTACGGCTTCATCCACCGCTCTGCCCGGGCGGGCTGCGCCCCTCTGGCGACCGTGCGGGAGGTCAACAACTTTCTGCAGTCCTTCGCCATCCGTTCCCGGGAATTCGACCACTACTTCTCCGCCACCCTCTTCTTCGGCATCATCAATCCGGAAACCCTGGAGATGCACTACGTCAACGCCGGCCACCCGGCGCCGCTGGTCCGTCGCGGCGACACCATCTTCTCCCTGCCTACGACGGCGCCGCCGGTCGGCTTTTTCGATGACCCCAAAATCGGCCTGCAGTCGTTCCAGTTTGTAAAGATGGACCGTTTTCTCCTCTACACCGACGGCGTCTCCGATGCCACCAACAACAGGGGGGAGCCCTTCGGGCTGGAGCGCCTGCAGCAGGTGCTGCGGAAGGATGGCGACGACCATCTAGAATTTCTCGAGCAGATCTTCGCCGCCCTCCAGCGTTTCGGCACCGACGATCCCCCGGTCGACGACTGCACCGCCATCGTTCTCGACTTTCACAGCTTCTGGCAGGAACCCGGCCGAAGCGGGTGACAAAGGAAGGGGAAAAGCGGACGCTGAGGCGGGGGATGCGGGAGGGGCGGGTGGAAGTTGCAGAAAACGTCAGCCAGATCACCGATCACGGATATTATCTATTACGACCCGCCCTCCGGCCCGATGATGCGGTCGAAGACGGCGCGAATCTTTTC
>DASPGW010000208.1 GCA_035620395.1 Desulfuromonadales bacterium
GTTGTCAACAATTATCCCGGCTGACGAAGTGCAGCTGCATGTTTTTTCAATGGCACCAACCAGGATTTCACCACACCGAAACACTATCCGGTGTGCTTCGTCCGCTGGGTCAAGCGCAGCAGATAACCGATCGGGCCGGAAATCGTATAGCAGCTGAACAGGAAAAAAAACATGATCTGCGGCTCGGCGACAATGACAACGATGATGAAGATGGCCAGAACAAGAAAACCGAAAGGCTGTCGTTTGACCAGTTCGGGATCCTTGAAAGAATAATAGCGGAAGCTGCTCACCATCAGGAGCGCGAGCACGTAGATCAGGATCAGCACCGAGAGCTTCCTGATCGTCCCTGATCCTCCCAGGTGATAGAAAAGGATGACGCAGGCGGCCACCATGGAGGCTGCTGCCGGGATCGGCAGGCCGACGAAGCGCTTCGACTCTACCGTTGTTACCTGCACGTTGAAACGTGCCAGGCGCAGGGCACCGCAGACCACATAGAGGAAAGCCGCCAGCCAGCCTAGCTTGCCGAAGGGCTTTAATGCCCAGGCATACATGAGCAGTCCGGGTGCAACGCCGAAAGCCACCAGGTCGGCCAGGGAGTCGTACTCGACACCGAATTTGCTGGTGGTGCCGGTCAGGCGCGCAACTTTTCCATCGAGGGCATCGAAGATGGAGGCGACCAGGATGAACCAGGCGGCCGTGAGAAAGCTGCCGTTGAGGGTCGAGACGATACCGTAAAAACCGGCGAAGAGGCTGCCGGTGGTGAACAGGTTCGGGAGGATATAGACCCCTCGGCGCAGGCTTTCGCGACGGTCGTAACCCTCGACCCCCTGATGCTCTTCGCTCATTGCAGGTAGGCCAGTATTGTTTCGCCAGCAACGGTGTGGTCACCGACCGTGGCTAGCACATTGGTGCCGGGTGGGAAGTAGACGTCGACTCGCGAACCGAAACGGATCAGACCGTAACGCTGGCCCCGCTCCAACAAGTCGCCGATCACCGGGTAAGTGACGATCCGGCGGGCGATAAGTCCGGCGATCTGGACTACCAGCAGGCGCTGGCCGCCGTCGGTTTCGAGCAATATCCCTGCCTGTTCGTTCTGCAGGCTCGCCTTGTCGAGAGAAGCATTGAAAAATTCGCCCTTGTTGTAGAACATGTCGACCACCTTGCCGCCAATGGGAACCCGGTTGACATGCACGTTGAATACCGACATGAAAATGCTGACCTTGATGACCCGGCCCTGAAAATACCGCTCCTCCGGGACTTCGCCGACGAAAATAACCTTGCCGTCGGCAGGCGAGACTACCGCACCCGGCTCCTGTGGTATGCATCGCTCGGGGTTACGGAAGAAATAGACCGTAAACAGGGTCAGTCCGAGCAGCAACAGGGTCAGGAATCCCCAGCCGAGCAAAGCAAAAACCAGGGTGATAAAAGCAAAAAGGGCGATAAAGGGATACCCTTCACTCGCCACGGGCTGATTCTGGTTGCGCACTTTTTAGATCCCTTCAGCAGTTGGGAGCAATAAAAGGCCGGAAGGAAGCTCCTTCCTTCCGGCCTTCCTGCCGCTCTCAGTTCTTGCTCTTGTCGACGATCTTCTGAATCCAGGGCATCATGCTGCGCAGCCGCTCGCCAACCTGCTCGATGGGGTGGGCGGCATTGAGGCGACGCCGTGCAGTCATCTCCGGATAGTTGGTCTGCCCTTCGAGGATGAAGCGCTTGGCGTATTCACCATTCTGGATGTTGGTCAGGCACTCCGCCATCGCCTTGCGGCTCTCGGCATTGATCACCTTCGGACCGGTGACGTATTCGCCGTATTCGGCGTTATTGGAGATGGAATAGTTCATGTTGGCAATCCCGCCCTCGTACATGAGGTCGACGATCAGCTTGAGCTCATGGAGACACTCGAAGTAGGCCATTTCCGGAGAGTAACCGGCCTCGACGAGGGTTTCGAACCCGGCCTTGACCAGTTCCACTGCCCCACCGCAGAGGACCGCCTGCTCGCCGAACAGGTCGGTCTCGGTTTCATCCTTGAAAGTGGTTTCGATGATGCCGGTTCTTCCGCCGCCGATGGCGCTGGCATAGGAGAGTGCCACGTTCTTGGCCTTGCCCGAGGCGTCCTGGAAGATCGCAATCAGGTCCGGAATGCCGCCGCCCTTGACGAACTCGGAACGGACGGTGTGCCCGGGAGCCTTGGGGGCGATCATGATCACGTCCAGATCGGCGCGCGGCACAACCTGGTTATAGTGGATGCTGAAGCCGTGGGCAAAAGCCAGGGTGGCCCCCTTTTTCAGCTTCGGCTCGATCTCGTCCCGATAGAGCCGGGACTGGAACTCGTCAGGAGTCAGGATCATCACCAGATCGGCGGCCGCCACGGCTTCAGCGACATTCTTGACGGTCAGACCGGCATTTTTGGCCTTGATCGCCGAGGCGGAACCTTCGCGCAGGGCGACAGACACCTCGACGCCCGAATCCTTGAGATTGTTGGCGTGGGCATGCCCCTGGGAGCCGTAGCCGACGATGGCCACTTTCATCCCCTGAATAATGGACAGATCGGCGTCCTTGTCGTAGTAAACTTTCATTCCTTTTTTCCTCCTCGAAACGCGATGGTAATACCGGAAAATGGCCTGCCCTTATAACACAGGCCGATGCTTTCTGCCAACCCTTTTCATCCGAACCTCGGGGAAAAGCAGGGCTTTCTTAAAAACTCATTCCGTCCCCCGCCATCCTTTGGGACCACGGCCCAGGACAACCGGACCGGAGCGAACGAGCTCCTTGACGCCCATGGGGCGCAGCAGTTCAACGATCGCATCAACTTTGGCCGGGGCGCCGGTGATTTCCACAGTATAGGACCGGGGGGTAACATCGACAACCTTGGCGCGAAAGATGTCGACGATGCGCAGCACTTCGGCCCGGGTCTCTTCCTCCGCGGTCACCTTGATCAAGGCCATCTCGCGTTCTACATAATCTTGCCCGGTAAAGTCGATGACCTTGATGGTATCGATCAGCTTGTTGAGCTGCTTGTTGATCTGCTCGAGGATCTGCTCATCGCCGCGGGTAACGATGGTCATGCGGGAGATGCTGGGATCGAGCGTCGGCGCCACCGAGAGGCTTTCAATATTGAAACCACGCCCGGAGAAAAGGCCGGCCACCCGGGTCAGAACTCCGAACTCGTTTTCGACGAGCACGGAAATGGTGTGTTTCATGGGAACAATCTCCTTGTTAATGGCAATACAGCGACACTGGGAAATTTTGCCGACTCATGGGACCGGGGGGGGGTTAATGAGATCTATATGTCTTATTTGTTCCCCTCGTCCCATAAAAAATACTCTCAGGAAGCCAACACCATCTCGTTGAGTCCTGCCCCGGCGGGGACCATCGGCATGACATTTTCCTCACGGGCCACCTTGAATTCCATAATCACCGGCCCGGGCGTCGCCAGCGCAGTCTTGATCACCGCTTCAACTTCTTCGGGCGTTGTGGCCCGCAAACCCGTAGCACCGTAAGCCTCGGCCAGCTTGATGAAGTCGATGGGGAGCTCCATGCAGGTCTGGCTGTAGCGCCGATCGAAGAAGAGCTGCTGCCATTGACGAACCATGCCGAGAAAATTGTTGTTGAGAATGGCAATCTTCACCGGCAGACGGTATTGAACAAGCGTCGCCAGCTCCTGGGAATTCATCTGGAAGGAACCATCGCCGGAGATATCGATGACCTGACGATCGGGGCAGGCAGCCTGGGCACCGAGCGCGGCAGGCAGACCGAAGCCCATGGTGCCGAGCCCGCCTGAAGTCAGAAAGGTCCGCGGCTGGGTGAAACCAAAGAACTGCGCCGTCCACATTTGATGCTGGCCAACCTCGGTAGTGATGATCGCGTCATCGCGGGTCAACTCTCTCAGTTTCTCGATGACGAACTGGGGCTTGATGATCTTGTCGGAAGGCTTGTAGCTCATCGGATGTTGTTTCTTCCAGCCGGCGATCTCGTCCCGCCATGGACCGAGAGCCTCCGCCAGTGCCTTGACCTCGTCGCGGTGCTCGATTAGCTTGGCAACGATCGTCTGCAACACGTCCTTGAGGTCGCCGACTATCGGCAAATCGACCCGCACGTTCTTTTTGATCGAAGTCGGGTCGATGTCGATATGGATGATCTTGGCGTGCGGCGCAAAGGTTGCAATCTTGCCGGTCACCCGGTCGTCGAAGCGCGCGCCGATGGCCACCAGCAGATCCGCGTTGGTCACCGCCATATTGGCGCAATAGGTGCCGTGCATCCCCAGCATCCCCAGACAGAGGGGGTGACGCTGCGGAAAGGAGGCCATCGCCATCAGGGTGGTGGTCACCGGAGCCTGGACCATTTCGGCGAAGTGCAGCAACTCGCCGCTGGCGTCGGAGAGGGTGGCGCCACCGCCAACGTAGAGCACAGGCTTCTTTGCGGCCAGGATCATCTTGACCGCCTTTTCCACCTGCCGCACGTTGCCGCTGTAGGTCGGCTTGTAGCCGCGAATCTCCACCGTATCCGGGTAGTCGAATTTGGTGGAGGCGAGTTGTACATCCTTGGGCAGATCGATCAGGACCGGCCCAGGCCGGCCGGTCCTGGCAATGTAGAAAGCCTGCTTGACAATCCGGGCGAGTTCCTTGACGTCTTTGACCAGGTAATTGTGCTTGGTAATCGGCCGGGTGATGCCGACGATGTCCGCTTCCTGAAAGGCGTCGTTGCCGATCAGGGGCGTGGGAACCTGACCGGTAATGATCACCATGGGGATGGAATCCATGTAGGCGGTGGCGATGCCGGTAACGGTGTTGGTCGCCCCCGGACCACTGGTGGCAATAGCCACCCCGACCTTGCCCGTCGCCCTGGCATAGCCGTCGGCGGCGTGTACCGCTGCCTGTTCGTGCCGCGTCAGGATGTGTTTGATCGGATAGTCCATCAGGTCATTGTAAATATTGATGACCGTTCCCCCGGGGTAGCCGAATACGGTGTCCACCCCTTCGAGCTGCAGGCATTCCAACAGGATCTGTGATCCGGTTTTTTTCATTGCATCTCTCCTCCAGAAAAATCAGGCAGAAAGCTCAAGGCTAAAGGCAAAAGGGAAACCCTTAGCCTTTGGCCTCATGCCATTAGCCGCGAATTTAAGCTTTACAAACTGCCCCGGTATTTGCCGAGGTCACGACCTTGGCATAGCGGGCAAGCCAGCCGGTTTTGATCTTGGCTGGCGGCGCCTGCCAGCGGCTGCGCCGTTCGGCCAGGGTCTGTTCATCAACCTGCAGCTCCAGCCGCCGGTTCGTAATATCGAGGAGAATGCGATCCCCTTCCTCGACCAGCGCAATGGGCCCGCCTTCGGCCGCCTCGGGCGAGATGTGGCCGATGCAGGGGCCGCGGGTCCCTCCCGAAAAACGGCCGTCGGTGATCAGCGCTACGCTTTCGCCGAGACCCAGCCCCATCAGGGTGGCGGTCGGCGCCAGCATCTCGCGCATGCCGGGGCC
>DASPGW010000209.1 GCA_035620395.1 Desulfuromonadales bacterium
CCATCGGTGTCACGTCTACACATTGACAACTCCCAGCTTTTGGCAGACCTCTTCAACCCCCGCTCTCAGACCTTCATCAGCGGCCATCCTGATAAGCAACCGTCTGCTTTCTTGTGATACAGCCGACTCGCGAATGCCGAATCTCTCACCAATCTCCCGCAATTTCTCGCCGCTGTGACGGTGACAGAGATGAATCGCCACCTTCCGGGCCAAGCTCTTCTCCGCTCCCAGGGTTGTTTCGACCGCTGCCACAATGTCATCCACGGGCCACCGACAGCTCAGCTTTCGCAAGCCTGGAATGTCGCGACTCGGATGTTTTCCAGACAGATGAGTCTCTTCGACTTCCCGGACAAACTCACTACGCCCGAGGATGGTTGAGGCCAGCATTTCGTCCAATGGGCTTGATACCCCATGTTCTAGTCCATCTTCCACAAATGTTCGATAGCGCCTCTCATCACCACCAAAATATCCCAAAATTTCGCCGCGGCACAGCCACCCAGGCGCGGCCTGTTGCCCAATGAAGTTCCGATAACTCGACCAGACATAATCCTCAGGTCGCTGACTTATCCCCGCCCGCACCGGATTGAGATGGATATAGCGCGACAACTCCAGAGCATAGGCGTCCCGATCCACTAATACCGCCTTGTAGCGCCCCTGAAAAAGGTGCCCTGCCCGCTTACGCCTGGCATTGAAGTAGTTGGTGTAAGCACCGTTGATATGTCGCATGATCTGCGAGAGATTCCCGGCTGGCGTCTCCATAAGAAGGTGGTAATGGTTGCTCATCAGACACCAAGCATGGATGGTAGCTCCGTAGCGCTCGGTCGCCGATGCAAGGTAACCAAGAAAGCGCTCGCGATCCGCACCGCTTTTGTAAATGTCCCGTCGCTCGTTCCCTCGTGCTGTGACGTGATAAAAAGCTCCATGATATTCGATTCGTAACGGCCTGCTCATCCCTCCCTCCCGGCGATCATTTTGTCAATGTGTAGACCTGACACTTTCCTTAACAATGGGTTCCTCCTTCTCGGCAGATTCAATTGCTGCAAGTTATGAGGTCTTCATCTGTTTTCACTCGATTTATCCCGCAAATCCGCAATCACCTCTTCAAATTCTTGCAGGTATGCCTCCCGCGTTCGTTCGGCAATCGCCGGCCATTGCTCTTTGGGCAGACTCGTTTCAGCCGGCTCCCGACCCTCTCCGCTCTCTTTCTCCATGCCTGATATCATGGCAGCCATCCCATGCAGATTGATCCACCGGTGGTCGTAGTCGTAGGGGGTAGCCCGATCCCATTCGATGGCCTTTACTACGAGTGAGCGGAAACGGTCCAGGTCTTTGAATTGCTCTTTTATGAGATCTGCCGGCATCTGCATGGAAAGAACCCGAACCGCCTGGCGCGCGCTGACATCGGCACATCGGTTCGCATCAAACCTCGCGCGGACCCGGCCGGCATTCAGCCAGAATATGGCCTCTTCTGCCTTTCCTTCCTTATACAGTGATGCAGCCAGAGCAAAGAAGGCGGGGGGTTGGAATATCCCTGGATCGGCGATAATTTTTTCGATTGCCCTGTTGACCTTTCGATGATCTTGACTGGACATTTCCTGGATTACTTCCAGCGTCCTTCTCGTATCGACCTGGGCAAAGACGCCCTGAGGCTGAACCATGATGGTCTGCCCTATATGCTGTCCGCTTCCAGCCCTAACGGAACGCGCTACTACAATGCCGCAGTACAGCAAAAAAACGGCCGTCACGATAAGAACCGGCACCAGAATAACGATTCCGACTTTCCATTTTGACGGCCTGACATCAGACCTATGTCGGCTTGTCCTGGATCCACCTTTCCTCAATGCCTTGGGCTTTTCCTCTGTCTTTTTCGGGGGCTGGCTATCTGCAGCGACCAGCCAATCTGATTGCTCCCCTGCCGGTTCCGGTCCAGCATCAGTTTTTTTAATGATATATGCTGGGAGGGGAAAGGCGTGGGTGCACTTCGGACAGGTCGCCTGCGTCGCCCTTGGAGGAATCGCATCGCCCGGGAATTCTCTACTAAAGCCACAGCCGGGACAGCTAATGCGGATCTTCCCTAATACGCCGTTTTTGCTCACTATCTCACCCATTCTTTCCCTCCACCACAACACCCATCTGCCTGACGATTGTTCCCAGTTCCAACACTTCATCCACCTGCAGCCCGCGCGGAATCTGATGGGTGATGAAAAGCATCGTCACCTTCCCCTTGAGTTTGTTGATCGTCCTGGCGAAATGCTCCGCCGTCTGCTGGTCGAGGTTGGAGACCGCTTCGTCGAAAATGAGGACCTTCGGCTTCTTGAGCAGCGCCCGGGCGATAGCCAGCCGCTGGCGCTGCCCGCCCGACAACCCCGTCCCTCGCTCGCCGATCTCGTTCTGGTAGCCGTTCGACAGATTTTCGATTACGTCGTGAATCTCGGCCGCCTTGCAGGCCTGGATGACCTCCTCGAAGGTCGCATGCGGGTGGGCCATGACGAGGTTGTCGTAGAGGGTTCCGGAAAAGAGGACGGTTTCCTGCGGTACCACCCCGAAGGTGCTGCGCAGCTCGTTGGCGGCCAGGTAGCGGATATCCTTGCCGTCCAGATCGATTTGCCCTTCCTGGGGGAGATAGAAGCCGAGGAGAAGCTTGGCCAGGGTGCTTTTGCCGCAGCCGGAAGGCCCCATCAGGACCGATAGGTGACCGGGCTTGAGGGAAAGGTTCAGGTTGCGGTAGAGCCAGGGATGGTTCTCGGAGTAGCGGAAGGAGAGATCGACCAGGTCGATCTTCCCCTTGCCGACGTTCTCCCGGGAGGGCGTCAGAGTATGGGGTTCCTGCGGCATGTCGAGAATGTCGCCCAGGCGCTTCACGGCGATGTTGGCCTGTTGGAACTCCTGCCACAGCCCGACCAGGCGAAGCATCGGCTGACTCATGCGACTGGCAAACATCTGGAAGGCCACCAGCATGCCGATGGTAAACCCTTCGTTGCGCATCACGAGCATGGCGCCGACGAGAAGGATGGAGAGGGTCATCACCTGTTCCAGCCCGTTGGCGATGACGTTGTAGGTGTTGCCGACCTTCTTGGTGGAGAACCCGGCCGCGAGGTAGCGGGCGAGGAGGTCGCCGTATTTCCTGTCGACGTCCGGCTCCATCTGCAGCGATTTCACCGTCGCCATGCCGGCAAGGTACTCGGTGAGGAAGGCCTGATTGGCGGCACCGAGCATGAACTGACGATTGAGCTTTTCCCGGAAGACGGGGACCACAAGAAAACTCATCAGACAGACGAGGCCCAGCAACCCGACGGCGATGAGGGAAAGTTGCCAGGAATAGGCGAACATCACCGCCAGGAAGATGAGGAGGAAAGGGAAATCGAGCAGCAGGGCAATGGCTGCGCCGGAAACGAACTCGCGGATCGTCTCCACCCCGTGCAGCCTGGCGACCAGGGTGCCGGTGGGGCGGTGCTCGAAATAGGGTAGCGGCAATCTCAGCAGGTGGCGGAAGACCTGGCTCCCCAGCACTGCGTCGATGCGGTT
Source organism: Desulfuromonadales bacterium (assembly GCA_035620395.1). Taxonomy (NCBI): domain Bacteria; kingdom Pseudomonadati; phylum Thermodesulfobacteriota; class Desulfuromonadia; order Desulfuromonadales; species Desulfuromonadales bacterium. The sequence continues at coordinate 3,526 of DASPGW010000209.1, forward strand.
GCCGGTGTGGAGCACGAGGTACTGCCGCAGCCAGGTCATGACGCTGGTGAAGGCCATGAACATGACCAGCGCCACGCCGAGGACCATAAGGGTGCTTTGGGTCTGGTGGACGATGACCTTGTCGATAATGACCTGGGTGAAGAGTGGGGTCGCGAGGCCGACGAGTTGGATAGCAAGAGAGGCGAGCAGGACATCACGCCAGATGCGCCTGTGCTTGATGATTTCCGGGATGAACCAGCGGAAACCGAATTCCTTCTTCTCGGCATTAAAGCCAGGGATTTCTTCGCTCTTGCCCGGGCGGGCAGTCGTTTCGCGGGCGATGAGAATTAGGTCGGGTGCAACCTGGGCCGCTGCTTCCTCAACAGCAAGAGTTTCCAGGGATCGGGAACCGAAACGGAAGAAAAAAACCTTTTGGGAGCCTGCTTTGAGGATGAGGATGGGGAGAGACGAGGCGCTTTCGGTCTCAGGAGAATCGGAGATTCCCCCGGCAGTATCGTCGGCCTGCCCCTCCGGAGAGGTTGCCTGTTCTTCCGGTACCGACCGCAGGAAAGCGATGGCGGGAAGCGGAAGTTTTTGCCAATCGAGTCCGGCAAGGTTGCAGGTGCCGGTTTTGAATCCCAGTGAGCGGGCAGCTTCGTGGAAGGTGACCAGGGAATATGGCGGCGGGAATTGCTGCGCGACAAGCGCGGCATCGAATGGCAGCCGATACACCTGACTGAGGCTGCCAAGAAGCCATAACAGCTCCTCGCGCCCCATCCCCCCCCCGAGCGACATAAGACCTTCCTTTTGTTAGCTGTGATGAAATGGCTGCAGGTTTGAACTTGTCGAACAAAAAGCCCGCTTCCGAAAAAAGAAGCGGGCTCCTGATGAGATGGGTATTCATCTCTTCAGCCACTTCGACAGCCCGGCCATCCGACTCCTGCCTAAGCTTCGTCGGACCGATGGCTCTGTGCCCCACGGTTACCCGTGGTTTACCCTTTCGGCGGCATTCCAACCTACAGCATGTGAGTTTCAGATCAAGCCTGTTATTTTCACCCTTTTCTCGAAATAAAACAGCCGACCTCCTGTCAGATATCCGATCTGATCGAAAGCCGGCTGGGTTTCGCTACAATTCCCCCTCACAATTTTTCCCTCCAGACAATTAAAAACAACTAGTACAGAGTTTTAGTGTTTACCCTTATAATTTTCGGATGTCAACCATATTTTTCCCAGGGAATGGTGGCGGTCAACTAACTGAATGGTCTTACGACTCACGGAACACAAAAGACTTGCCCGCCCCGATAACGTCACGGGTTCCCCTTTCGACACGAACTCCGCACTCCCTACGGCGAGACTCTTCGTCCAGACTTCGTCCCACTAGTGCCTTTCCGAGGTCAGCGCCTCCTCCGCCTCTTCGCGGCGGGCTTCTGCCATCACTTCCAAACTGCCGGCCTTCTCTACCTTTATTACCCCAAAAATCGACTCATAGCCTGTTTTGAAGCGGACAGTTGAATTTATATAGTTGCAATTTCAATGAGTTGGCTTGGTCCGACCCCGGGCATCCCACCGGAGTTAAATTCCCACAATCTTGACCTGTGAGGCTTCCCCGTTGCAGCCAGCACTTGCCCAACCCTCCGACTTGGCTTTGCCCTATGGGGTCGGACCAAGATAACTTACTGGTATTTATATAAATCTTCCATATGAATAGGCGTTATCCTGTGGATGGACAACACCCTCGCTCATTGCATACTCAATACCGGGTTTCGTCCCCATTTTCCCCTACGGCAGTCTCCTCCCCGGTCAATCCGCCTCGGAGATGGTGAACAGCCACCAACGCGGCTCCTTCCGGCCACGGTGGGGCTGCCTCTCGAAGTAGATCTTCATGGTTGCACGGTCGGTAGTAACGATTTCGAACCAATGCTTGCGGACATACATCTCGCCACTGCCATGACGGCACTTTCCCGTCTCGCGCCAACTGCGGAGCAATGCCGCAACTTCAATGGTCCGCCCGCGCCACCGAAACTCGCGCGGCAGGCCGGGTCCGCCGCCGGCCATAAGGGCAGTGTCGGCGGTAGCGACGACCGGCTCGAGAGGTTCATCGACAAATCGTTCGGCCATGCCGGGCATCCTCACTCAGGCGGGTTTCTTCTCTTGTTCAAAGGTCTTCGGTCTGCCCCCAATGCCAGGCCATCACCGGTGTCCTGCCGCCCAAAGGAATGAAACGAAATCAAATAGGAACACCCCACCCAAACAACAGCGTTCTTCCTTTCTTGAAGTGGATCGGCGGGATGGGAAATGGTTGGCCTGCTTTCAGGATCCCGTCGATGGCGAGGGTAAACTGTTGATTCGGCGACGGAGGAGGGGTGGGAAATACCAGCACGAAGCAGGTGCGGTCAGACACGGCAATCGGCGCCACGGGGATCGGAGCAGGATCCGCCTTGGAATCTACCTCACAAGAGACATTCTCAGATGGAGGCTCGCCAAGAAGTAATAATACTTCACCCTTCTCATCAGAAAACGCACCGGGTCCCCGCTTGAACCCAACCGGCGAGATGGCCGGCACGGCAGGGAGTTCGAGAGCAATACGGCCTGGGTCGAGGGCGAAAGCATCTCCTTTGGGATCCAGAACTATCTGAATTTCAAACTGTGGCCGATTAAGAGAGGAAGAGAAGGTAGGCCACGGGATGATCGGGATTATATAGCCAACCAATCCAAAGGTGGAATGTTCATTCTGTGGAACAACCTTAAGATCAAGGCCGTCCATGCTGACGATCCCATCCTTGCTCATTTTGATATCCGCAGGTGAGAGTTCAGGCCTGCTGAATTGTATTGGAGCCAGCACAGTACAAGCGTTGAGAAAAAAGGTAAGCGCCGCTACGGATAGCAATAAAAAGGATCGTTTCATCTTGGCCATGCCCCGATGCCTCCTCGCCTGGAGAAGCTCTTAATTTCGTTTTCCCGAAAATTGAAAAATCAAGTCTGCCGTGCATTCCTCTGCTGTTCTTGCAATCCTGTCTTTGAGCGCAAAATCATCGGCCTTGAGCTCGGCCAGTGTGAGCCTTTGCGCAGGTGGATATTCGTCGACGATGTTGCAAACTCCTTTCCAAAGAACGGCCGATTCCTCGACCCGGATCAGTCGGACTTCCACCGAATAGACAAACCGATAATGGGCTTCATCTTCTGGATAGGGGATGAGCCACCATTTGTAAGTATAGAAATCGATTGCCATCCCCTCACGGAAGGTCCTTTTCAACTGATTCAGTTCATCCTCGGTGTTACGGGTAGTCTTGTGAACTTTCCAATAGAACGCGTGAGGGTCGGTTACTGTCTTGCTGAAACGCGGCTCCTCAATCACTCGGACATTATGAATTCCGAAAGAGTCTCTGATGGCAAACAAAAACTGATCTCTGACAGCCGGCAGGGGATTGACTGCCTTCGCCTCGAGTTCAGCCAGGAACTGTCTAAGATGCTCGGGCTGCGATGGAGATGCAAAGAATACATCCGCATTCGGGTAGCGGTCATAATGAATCGCCAGAAACTCAGGCGCGTTTTGTAGGTCGCTAATCAATTTTGGTTCCATTGGAAGGGGTTCGGCAGGAAGCGTGTAGGCGGCCTCGTTGAACTCCTTGACGTAAGAGAAGGTGCAGCCGCACAACAGCAAGGCGGTGATGGCACACGCCAGCATGGCAGCCAGGCGAAATCGTGAATTTAGAAGTCCCACCGCACCCGCAAGGGCCTCTGCTCCGCGTTCATTGTTTCTCTCCCAACCACTCTGCCCGGAAGGGACCCTTGCCCTTCTTGTTGATCTGGAGTCAGGCCAGGACAAATCCTTTATCTTCACGAAAAATCACCTCCAAGGTGGCCGTTGTTTTTTGCTATAGGACGATTTTCATGGCTGGCATTCTTCTCGTAAATTCCCTGCGGCTCCCGGAGAACAAAGGCATCGTCTCCCCGTCAACATTACGGCCTTCCAGTGACCCTGGGGGGTCGGGCCAAGTCAAGGTGCCAATATTTTACAATAATTATCCCATAAGTAGCCGGTATCCGATGCTATGGAGCGAATTTGGGGGCTGAAATTGCCCCAAGGATTTCTTGCGATTCACGGAGCACAAAAGAATTGCCGACGCCGCTTGTTACACCCCCCGCAGGGCCTCGACGATCTCCAGCCGCGCGGCCCGCAGCGCCGGCAGCACGCCGCCGGCGAACCCCATGCCGAGGGCGAAGAGGAGGGACTTGCCGACGATGCCGGCGGTGAGGGAGAAGGAGAAGGCGAGCTCGGAGAAGGTCTGCCAGTTCATGGTCGAGAGGGTGATGAGCTGCATGCCGGAGGCGAAGAGGACCCCGGCAATCCCCCCCACCAGGCCGAGCAGGAGCGATTCGAGGACGAAGGCGGCGAGGATGCTGCGGCGGCCGAACCCCAGGGCCCGCAGGGTGCCGATCTCGGCGATGCGGTTGGCGACGGCGGCATACATGGTGATCATCGCCCCGATCACCGCCCCTATGGAGAAGATGACAGTCAGGGTAAGGCCGAGAATGCTCAGGAAGCGCGCCATCGCCTCGGACTGGTCGGCATAGTACTTCGTTTCCCGCTTGGCCTCCAGGGTCAGCCGGGGATCGTTCTCGAGCCGCTCCCTGACCGCCGGGAAGGCGGCCGGATCCTGCAGGCGGAAGATGATCGAGGAGTAGACCGGGCGGCGGAAGGCCTGCATCAGCAGGTCGACGTCCCCCCAGATCTCGGAGCTGAAGCCGGTGCGGCCGGCCTCCAGAACCCCCACCACCCGCCACTCCCGGCCGGCGAAATGCAGCACCTCGCCGATGCCGGCCCCCTGGAAGCGCTCGGCGATGCTGCGGCCGGCGGCGACCTCGGCCATCCCCGGCCGCGGCATCCGGCCGGCGGCGAGCCGCACCTGCGGCCGCAGCGTCGCCGAGGCGGCACTGATGCCGCGGATCACGATATTGGCCGGCTTGCCGCTTCCCCGCTTGGGGAGGTTGACCAGGACCACCAGCTCCCGGGCCAGCAGAGGCTCGCCGTCGGCCCCGCGGGCCGCCCCGGACACGCTCTCGACCACCGCCGCCTGGTCCCGCCCCACCCCGCTCTGCACCTCGGAGCCCGCCGCCTTGCGCAGCACCACCACGTTGTCGGAGGAGCCGGTCGCCACCAGCGTCTCCCGCAGCCCCTCCACCAGCATCAGGGTGGCGGCGAAGACGTAGACCACCAGGGCCATGCCGGCGGCGGTGAGGACGGTCGTCAGCCGCCGGGTCCAGAGGTTGCGCAAGCTGTAGGAGAAGGGAATGGGCATTACCCGATCCTCCCCAGCCCGGCCGCGATCCGGATCGTCGCCGCCCGCCAGGTGGGGAAGATGCCGGCGATCACCCCCACCGTCAGGGCGGCGAGCAGCCCCTGGGCGATCGTCGCCGGGGCGATGCTGAAGGCGGGGAAGAACTGGGCCAGCTCGACCTCGATCCAGCGGGCCGCCGGGAAGATGAGGAGCGTCCCCAGCACGCCGCCGGCCAGGGCGATGGTGATCGACTCGCCGAAGACGATCCCGGCCAGGTGCCGCGGTGCGAAACCGAGGGTCTTCAGGGTGGCGTACTCGGCCATCCGCTCCCGCGCCGTCATCGCCATGGTGTTGGCCGTCACCACCATGATGATGAGGATGACGACGTAGGAGACGATCTCGATGGCGGTGAGGATCGCCTCGGTCATGGCAACGAAGCCGAGCTGGAAGCTGCGTTCGGTCTCGGTCAGGGTCTCGGCCAGGGAGTTGGCGAAGGTCCGGTCCAGCGCCGTCGCCACCTCGGCGGCGAGCTCGGGCCGCTCGACGCCGACGATGTAGTAGCCGACCTGGTCGGCCCGGCGAGGGGAGGTCTTCTTCATCGTTTCGTTGAGGTAGTGCCAGTGGAAAAGGAAGATGCGCTCCTCGGTGCTCTTCTCGGCGCCGCGATAGATGCCGCGCAGGACGAACTCCCATTCGCCGGGGAAGATCGTCCCCTTGAGGGTGATCAGATCGCCCAGGCGCCAGCCGTGCTGGTCGGCCAGCTGGCGACCGACGACCGCCCCCTTGCGGTCGCGCAGGAAGGCGGTCTTCTGCTCCGGGGGGAGGACGAACTCGGGATAGAGATCCAGGTAACTTTTCGGCTCCACCGCATAGTTGGCGAAGAAGTTCTTCTCGTCGATGTAGATGCCGCCGAACCAGTTGCCGTAGGCGACCTCCGCCACGCCCGGGATCGACTGGATCCGTTCGCGGTAGGAGATGGGGAGGGGGAAGACCAGGGAGATGGCGTTGCGGGTCACCAGCCGGGTGGCCGAGGCCGACTCCACCCCCAGGTACCAGAGCCCCACCAGGGTGCGCAGCAGCCCGAAGGCGGCGATGGCGACCGCCACCCCGAAAACCGTCAGGACGGTACGCAGGCGGTGGCGGAAGGCGTTACGCAGGATGAGACGGAAAAAGAGCATAACTCGTCACTCGTCATTTATCCGCTGTCTTCAGTCCTCTGTCCTCTGTCTTCCGTCTTCTGTCACTGGGGCAGCAAAACCCCCTTCTCCAGATGCCGCACGATGTGCGCCTTCTCGGCCGCCCGGGGGTCGTGGGTGACCATGAGGATCGTCTTGCCCGCCTCGTGCACCAGGCGGTCCATCAGCTCCAGGATCTCCTCGGCCGAGGCCCGGTCCAGGTCGCCGGTCGGCTCGTCGGCCACCAGGAGGGTCGGGTCGGTGACCACGGCCCGGGCGATGGCGACCCGCTGCTGCTGGCCGCCGGAGAGCTGCCCGGGACGGTGGTCCATCCGGTCCGCCAGCCCCACCGCGGCCAGCGCGGCGGTGGCGTGCTCCCGGCGCTCGCGCCGGGAGAGGCCGGTGAGCAGCAGCGGCAGTTCGACGTTCTCGAAGGCGG
>DASPGW010000210.1 GCA_035620395.1 Desulfuromonadales bacterium
CATCAGACACCGAGAGCAACAAGGTGAAGTTTCCCCTCCCCTGGTGGGAGGGGATAAAGGGGAGGGGGAAGCCTGCATGCTCACCCTCACCCCGACCCTCTCCCATCAAGGGAGAGGGAGAAGTGCCAAAACCTCCGAGTCTCTGTGGCCAATTCAGTTTCTTTGCTCGATCGGCACGTACGGCCGCGGCGCCGGGCCGGTATAGTCGGCGGTGGGGCGGATCAGCTTGTTGGCGGCGCGCTGCTCGATGATGTGCGCCGACCAGCCGGCGATGCGGGCGAAGACGAAGACCGGGGTGAACATCGCCGTCGGGATGCCGGCGACGTGGTAGGCCGAGGCGCTGTAGAAGTCGAGGTTGGGGAAGAGCTCCTTCTCGCGCCGCATCACCTGGTCGATGCGTTCGGAGACCTCGAACAGCGCCTCCTTGCCGGCCGCCGCGCAGAGCCGCTTCGCCCAGGCCTTGATCAGGTCGGAGCGCGGGTCGGCCGTCTGGTAGACCCGGTGGCCGAAGCCCATCACCTTCTCCTTGCGCCCGAGCATCGCGAGCAGCTCCGCTTCCGCCTCCTCGGCCGAGGCAAAGCGGGAGATGAGCCGGAACGCCTCCTCGTTGGCGCCGCCGTGCAGGGGGCCGCGCAGAGTGCCGATGGCCGCGGTGACCGCCGAGTAGAAGTCGGAGAGGGTCGAAGCGGTCACCCGCGCCGAGAAGGTCGAGGCGTTGAACTCGTGCTCGGCGTAGAGGACCAGGGAGGCGTTGAGCATTTGCCGGTGCAGTTCCTCGGGGGGACGGCCGTGCAGCAGGCGCAGGAAGTGCCCGGCGTGGCTCGCCTCCTCCGTTCCGGTCTCGATGCGCTTGCCGTTCCGCTGGAAGTGATGCCAGTAGCAGAGCATGCCGGGGAAGGTCGCAAGCAGGCGGTCGGCGACCTGGAGCCCGTCGCGCCCCACCCCTTCCGGCTCCAGCGTCCCCAGAGCACTGCAGCCGGTGCGCAGCACGTCCATCGGATGGGCGCTGGCCGGCAGCTGCTCGAGGACGAGCCGCAGTGCCGCCGGCAGACCGCGGAACCCGCTGAGACGCTTGCGGTAGGCGGCCAGCTCTTCGGCGGTGGGAAGTTTTTCGTAGAGCAGCAGATAGGCCACCTCCTCGAAGGCGGCCTGAGCGGCCAGATCACCGATAGAGTAGCCGCGGTAGTTGAGCCCCAGTCCTTTCTTGCCGACGGTGCTGATGGTGGTGTCACCGGCGATGACGCCGGCCAGTCCCGGAAACTTTTGCGTACTGGTCATGGCTTCTTCTCCCTGGCAAAGAGCCGGTCGAGCCTCTCCTCGCAGGCGTGGTAGCCGAGGAGCTGGTAAAGCTCGTCGCGGCTCTGCATGATGTCGATTACGCTCTGTTGCGTCCCCGCCTCGCGGATGGTCCGGTAGACCCGCAACGCCGCGGCACTCATGGCGCGAAAGGCCGACAACGGATAGAGGGCGAGGGCGACGCCGGCGCCTCTGAGCTCCTCGAGGGTGAAAAGGGGGGTGCGCCCAAATTCGGTGAGGTTGGCCAGGACCGGAATGCCGGCCGCCTCGACGAACCGCCGGTACTGATCGAGTTCGCCCAGCGCCTCGGGAAAGAGCATGTCGGCGCCGGCCTCCCGGTAGCGGCAGGCACGCTCGACGGCCGCCGCCAGCCCCTCGACGGCCAGCGCGTCGGTGCGCGCCATGATGACGAAGGCGGGATCGGTCCGGGCGTCGACCGCAGCCTTGATCCGGTCGACCATTTCGGCCACGTCGACCAGCGCCTTGCCGGGCCGGTGGCCGCAGCGCTTGGCCGCCACCTGGTCTTCCAGGTGCAGACCGGCTGAACTGGCCCTCTCCAGCTCCCGCACCGTGCGGCCGATCATGAGGGCGCCGCCGAAACCGGTGTCGGCATCGACCAACAGGGGGAGCGAGGTGGCGGCGGTCAGCCGGCGCACCTCCTCGAGAACTTCCGTCAGGCTCGTCATCCCCAGATCGGGGAGACCGTGTGAGGCGTTGGCTACCCCGGCGCCGGAGAGGTAGAGGGCGCGGAAGCCGACCGATTCCGCCATGATCGCGGCATAGGCGTTGATCGCCCCCACCAGCTGCAGGGGCTGCTCTTCCTTCAGGACGGCGCGCAGCCGGCCGCCCGGTGTCAGGCGTTCATTCATGGCTGTCTCCCGATAGGGATCGACTACTTCAAAGCTACCGGAGAAAAGGTCCTCGTCAACCCCCCGCTAGCTTCAGCGACCGGCCGTGCTTTGTCCCCTGTTGCTTCTCTTGATAGTCTGCAAGCCTGTCGTTATACTGGTAGAAAAGGGTGCCGAAGCGTCGGCGCTCGCCGCAACAGCGACCAGAGGAGAAAAGGCGATGAAAAGGATTCTGGCGGTTGTTATGATTCTGGGGCTCATCCTGACCGGCTGCAGCCCCCACATGGGGCCGAAGGAGACGGGGGGAACCCTGCTCGGGGCCGGGGCCGGGGCGCTGCTCGGCTCCCAGATCGGCAGCGGACGGGGCACCATCGTGGCGGTCGCCGTCGGCACCTTGGCCGGCGCCCTCTTCGGCCAGGAGATCGGCAGATCCCTCGACCGCGCCGACCAGTTGATGATGGAGCGCAATGCCCAGTATGCCCTGGAAAGTACCCGGACCAACGTAGCGACCACCTGGCGAAACCCGGATACCGGCAATTACGGCTCGATCACCCCGGTTGAGACCTATCGGACAAGCCAGGGTCAGTACTGCCGGGAGTACACCCAGACGGTGGTCGTCGGTGGCCAGACGCAGCAGGCCTACGGTACCGCCTGCCGGCAGCCCGATGGCAGCTGGCTGATCGTCAAGTAGTCGTCTTTGCCGCAATCGCACAGGAGTAATTTCTTTGACTGCAGCTGGATGTATATCCGTGTGCCAAGGGTCGCCATGACCCCCCTCCCCTCCTCCTCCGTTCGCCGCGGCCGGCTGCTGAAGAACATTGCCCTGTGCTGTGCCATGAGTGGCTTCGCCCTCGAGCTGGGTGGGGGCATCACCGGCCAGTGGGTAGTCTTCAAAGTCGGCCTTTTCCTCTTCCTGCTGGCTTTTCCACTCTTCATCCTCGGCCTGTTTCTCGGCCGGCGCTGACCTTCCCGAAACGCCGCAGGGGCGACCCAAAGGCCGCCCCTGCATGGCGTAATCAGCAATCAACCCAACCCTTTTGACTCAAACCTTTCAAACCGGGTGACTCATTCGCTCAGCGCCCCTGACCGCTCCTGACCAGGGCCAGGAATTCGGTGAAGGTGGCGACACCCACTGCCTGTTCCCGGAGTTCCTTGACCTTGAAGGTGGTGGCGATGTCGGCCAGGATTTCCAGTTGCGCCCCGTCATCGTGCACCGGCGTCAGGATGAGGAAGATGACATGGGCCGGGGTGCCGTCCGGAGCATCGAAGTCGATGCCGGCGGTCGACAAACCGACTGTTACGACCGGCATCGCCAGGCCCCGCAGACGCGCGTGGGGGACGGCGATGCCGTTGCCGATGCCGGTGGCCATGAGCTGCTCGCGGACCAGGACGCCATCGCAGACCTCCGCCGCGTCGAGTCCGGTGACCTCGGCCGCGGCGTTTGCCAGTTCGGTGATCGCCTCCAGCCGGGAGCGGGACCTGAGGTGATTGACGAAGGTGCGGGGGGTGAAGAAGTCGGTGAAGCGCCGGGGTTTTTTCAGATGCAGCACGCGCTGCAGCAGCGGACCACTCATCAGGGAGGTGACCAGGGCCATGACCACCAGGGCGACGAAGAGCCGCTCGCCGATCAAACCGTACTTGAGGGCGAGCAGCCCCAGGATAATTTCCATGGCGCCACGGGCGTTCATGCCGAACCCGAGAGCCCACGCCTCGCGGCGGGCAAGACCGCTCAGGCGGCCGGCGAGGCCGCAGCCGAGGACCTTGCCGAGGGTGGCGATGACCAGCACGGTGAGCACCAGTTGCAGATCGAAGTGCGCGAGGAAGTTGACCTTCAGGCCGATGCTGGCGAAGAAGAGCGGGGCAAAGATGAAGGAGACGAACTGTTCGATGGTGGCCCGGGTGCGTTCGCGAAGGTGCTTGGAGTCGCCAATGGCCACACCGGCCAGGAAGGCGCCGAAAATGGCGTGGATACCGATCCACTCGGTGAACGCTGCGGAGACCAGGGCAAGCGACAGGGCGAAGCCGAGCACACCGCCCGGCCAGCTCAGGTGTGCATGAATCCAGGGGAGGATCCGATGGATCAGCCAGCGCCCGACCGTCAGCATGCCGAGAGCGAAGCCAAGGGTCAGCCAGATGGTCTGGCCGATACTCATGGCGTGGGCCGCCCCGGTCCCGAGCATGCCGAGGATGATGGCGAAGATGATCCACCCGACCAGGTCGTTGAAGACGGCGGCGGCCACCACCAGCATCCCGAGGTCGCTGCGGTAGAGGTTGAGGTCCATCAGTGTCTTGGCGATGACCGGCAGCGCCGTGATGGAGAGCGCGGTGGCCATGAACAGGGCGAAAATCAGTGGGTCTGCCCCGATCTCGCGTCCCATCATCCGGGGAAAGAACCAGGCGGCCACGAAGCCGACGGCGAAAGGACCGACAATACCGGCGATGCCGACGTTGATAGCCGTCTTCCCCTGGCGCCAGATGGAGGAAAGATCGACCTCCAGCCCGGCCACCAGCAGAAAGAGCGTGATGGCCAGGGCCATCAGCCCGTCGAGGGCCAGCGCCCCGCCCCCCTGCTGGGGGAAGAGGTAGGCGCTCCAGACTGGGGCGAGGGCGCCGAAGATTGTGGGGCCCCAGAGGACACCGGCCATGATTTCGCCGAGGACCGACGGCAGGTTGAACCGCCGCGCCGTCTCGCCGAGAAGCCGGGCGGACGCCAGCAGCAGGCCGAGGGCCAGGAACATGGCGGTGATTTCGCTGTGGGTCAGGGTACTCATGGCTGCCTGTCTCCGGGAGACTCAGCATAGCCAAGTTTCCCCGGAACTGCAAAAGCGAAAACCAGGCGGCTTAAAAAAAAGGGGGCGGTCATTCGGCCGCCCCCCCAGAATGGTGTCTGCCCGTCCGGCGTCAGGATTTCTTCCATTCCGCCAGTTTTTCCTTGGCCTTTTTCGCCTCTTCCGAAAGCGGAAAGGTGTCGATCAGTTTCTGCAGAATGACCCGGGCGTTCTTCAGGTCACCCAAGGCATGAAAGGCCAGCCCCTGCTTGAGCAGGGCAGCGGCCACCTTGGGATGATCCCCGTACTTCTGGATGACCTCCTGAAACTGGAGAATGGCGTTCTCGTACTTCCTGTCGCCGTACCAGCCCTCGCCGATCCAGTACGTGGCGTTGACCGCCAGATCGTGTTTCGGATAACGCTGCAGAAACTCCTGGAGCCACTGCCGGCCGCCGGCAAAATCCCCCTGCTTCTGGATCAGCTCCAGGCCACGCTCGTAGAGAGCCTCGGGTGTCTCTGCCGGGGCCGCCGGGGCCGGTTGTGCCTTGGCCTGCTCCGCCAGCCTGGCCAGCCGATCCTCCAGTGCTGTCACCTTGAGGGCCAGATCGTCCCGCACCAGGGAGAGATCACTCCCCAGTTGGGCCCGCGCCCGCGCCATGTCCTCAAAACGGCCATGGACCGACTGGAATTCGACCCGCAGAGTGTCGAGCCCCGCCTGCAGGTCGGCCTGCTGCCGGGTGAGGAGATCGAGGCGCTCCCTGCCTTGCCGATCATCCTTCATGCCGACCACATTGCGCTCAAGTTCGGCCAACCGCCGCTTCATCTCCTGCAGGTCACT
>DASPGW010000211.1 GCA_035620395.1 Desulfuromonadales bacterium
CCTTCCCAAGGCGAGCCTGGCGACCCGGCTGCGCGCTTTCCGCGAGAGCATCTGGGGACTGCTGCTGATCGTGGTGGTCATCGGCGGCATCTACACCGGCATCTTCACCGCCACCGAGGCGGCGGCGATGAGCGCCGTCTATGCCTTCTTCGTGGCGGTCTTCGTCTACCGCGACATGAAGATCAAGGACGTGCCGAAAACGCTGCTGGCCTCAGCCAACATGTCGGCGATGATCCTCTACATCATCACCAACGCGGTCCTCTTCTCCTTCCTGCTCACCTCCGAGCAGATCCCGCAGCAGCTCACTGACTGGATCACCGGCATGGGGCTGGGGACGGTCGGCTTCCTGATCATGGTCAACCTGCTGCTGCTGGCGGCCGGCAACTTCATGGAGCCCTCCTCGATCCTGCTGATTACCGCGCCGCTGCTCTTCCCGATGGCGATGCAACTGGGGATCGACCCGATCCACCTCGGGGTGGTGATGACGGTCAACATGGAGATCGGCATGATCACCCCGCCGGTCGGCCTCAACCTCTACGTGGCCTCGGGGATCTCCCGGCTGGGACTGACCGAAACGACCAAGGCGTGCGCCCCCTGGATACTGGTCATGCTGGCTTTTCTGATCCTGATCACCTACGTGCCGGCCATCTCCCTCTGGCTGCCTAACCTGCTGATGAAATAATCCGGCTCTCTTGCCGGCAACACAAAAAAAATCAGGCGGCGCCAACTACCCGGCGCCGCCTGATTCCCGTCCAACCCACCTTCATTCCAACCTTAGCCTTCGTCCCTGCCGAAATTGTGGAACTCGTTCAGATTGCTGAACTCGCCCCGGGCCAGGTATTCGTTGGGCGCATCGACGAAATCGTAGAGCTTGCGCAGACTCTCGAGTTCCCGCCGCTCCTCGGAGGCAATTCGGCGGAACAGTGCCCGGGTCGAGGCGATGTTGATGATGGCCCCCCGGCTTTGCCGCAATCTCCATCGAACCCTCCAGCTCCGAGTTCATTTGCTTTATTGATATCATTGTCTCGCCGCGAAACGAGAGATCAGAACGATCAGCCCCGTCGCGGCCAGGGCCAGCAGCAGGATGGCGAGGGCGGCCAGGGCGTTGTCGAGCAGGGCCGGGTCGACCAGCAGTACAAGCCCGAGCTGCAGCATCATCAGGCCGGAGACGAGCTTGAGCAGCCGCCCCTGCCATTCGCTCAGCTTCCTGGCGCCGAGGGTGAAGGTGAAGACCAGGACGATGGTGAGCAGCGGCACGACATAGACGGCGTTGTACAGGGCCAGGCAGGCGTAATACTGCCAGCGCTCCAGGTTGTGCAGGGTCAGCACGCGGGTGTAGACCATCGGAAAGCCGGCAGTGCAGAGGAGTTCGTAGCTGTTGGCGGCCACCGCCAGCACCACCGTCCCCAAAAGCACCGAGGGGAGCCGGTCTTCGGTCAGCAGGTGACGCATGCGTTTGAACAGCCGCGGCCTGGCGCTCTCTGGGATGGAGAGCGTCGGCCCCTGGTGAAAGAGGAAAAAGTCTTTGATGTTAAGTGCGGCGACCAGCAGGGCGACCGCGCCGGCCACCGTGGTCACCTGCTGCATCCGGCCGGCCAGCAGGAAGAGGTTGAGCCAGGCGGCCATGAAGAGATAATAGATCAGGCCGGAGAAGAAGACGAAGGTCCCGCCGACCAGCAGCATGACCCGCCGCGAGCGAAGATGGACCAGCAGGCTGAGCAGGAAGAGCAGGACGAAAAAGGCGCATGGGTTGAAGCTGTCGAGCAGGCCGAGGACGAGGGTGAAGACCGGCAGGGAGAGACTCTCGGGATCGATGTTGCCGAAGAAGGGCACCGCTACCGAAGCGCTTTCCCCCGGCGCCGACCGGGGAGCTTCGGTCGGCGCCGCGGTCGCCGGGGATTCAGCGACGGCGGCCAGGAGGTCGGGACAACCGGCCGCCAGACAGTGGGCCACCGTCGCTTCGATTTCACCGCCGATGCGGGGATTGAAGCCGAACCAGAGCCGGTCGCCGAGTACCGTGGCGGGCGTACTGACGACACCGCCCCCATGACGCTCGGCCAGCGCCAGCAGCAGCTCGAAGTTTTCACGCTGACGCCAGATCTCGTATTCCCGCACCTGCAGCTGCGGATAGCGCCGCTGCAACGCTTCGATGAACGGTTTTTCTTCGGCGCAGTGCGGGCAGTTGGCGGCCCAGAAAAAATGCAGGGTCAGTCCTGATTCGATGTCCCCCCGCCCCGCGGGAGCAGCGCCCGCGGCGAAGAGCGCTGCGCACAACAGCAGCCAGATCCGCATTGTCAGGCGTCCGACGCCGGTCATCACGGCCTCCTCTCCCCGGGTCCGCGCCGTTTCCCCCTGCCGGTTCAGCCATCAGTCTAGCAGAAATTCCACTTGCCGTTCCCCGCCGGAGTTCCCGTCAGCGCAGCGACCCGCCACATTTCCTGATAGAATTCATAAGCAAAGGCAGGGCGAAAGGACACGACCATGAAGCAGACGGATATCTTCTGGCAGACCGCCGACCAGGGCGAACGCCTGGATGAACTGACCACTGGCGACGAAACCCGCAAGGACCTTCCCCTGCGCCGGGACGTCCGCTCCCTGGGGAAGCTGCTGGGGGTGGTCATCCGCGAGCAGGAGGGGGAAGCGACCTACGAGGCGGAGGAGGAACTGCGCCGCCTGGCGATCCGTCACCGGGAGCTGCACGACAGCGGGGCCGAGGCGGAAAACCCGGAAGCTGCGGCCCTGCTGGCGCGCTCCGCCGAGATCATCGGCGGCATGACGGTGGCCGAGGCGCGCCGGATCGTCAAGGCCTTCGCCACCTTTTTCGAGCTCACCAACCTCGCCGAAACCAACCACCGCAAGCGGCGCAGCCGCGCCCACCGCGTCGCCGGCGGCCCGGACAAGCCGGGCTCGCTGCGAGCCACCCTGCGGCGCATGCGCGAGAACGGGATCGATGCCGGCCAGGCGCTGGCGTGGCTCGGGCGGGTGGAGGTCGTGCCGGTCTTCACCGCCCATCCCACCGAGGTCGCACGGCGGGTGGTCCTGTTCAAACGCCGGCGCATCGCCGAGGAGCTCGAGCGGCTCGACCGTCTCCCTCTGGCCGACACCGAGGCGGCCACCAGCCAGGAGTCCATTCTGGCCGAAATCACCGCCCTCTGGCAGTCGGATGAGGTGCGCCGGCGCCAGCCGACGGTCCTCGACGAGATCGCCATGGGCCTCGACCACTACAGCGTTTCGCTGCTCCCCCCCCTTGCCGCTTTCTATGAGGATGTGGCGCTGGCCTTCCGCGAAGTCTACGGGGCCGAGTTCGACCCGGCCGAACTGCCGACGGTGGTCCGCTTCGGCTCCTGGATCGGCGGCGACCGCGACGGCAATCCCTTCGTGACCGCCGCCTGCACCGGTGATGCCCTGCAGAAGGCCAGGGAGTTGATTGTCGCCGACTACCTCAATACCGTCGAGGGACTGCGGCGGCTGGCTACCTCCTCCACCTCGCAGGTCGGGGAGAGCGGGCCGCTGCGGGCGGCGCTGGAGCGCTACGCCGCCCTGCTGCCGCAAGCGGCCCGCGAGGCCGACACCCTGCCGGCGGGCGAGCTCTACCGGCGTCTTCTCGACATCATGCGCTACCGTCTGCGCCGCACCCTGCTGGAGCCGGGAGATGCGGCGGCCTATCCCGATACTGAAGCGCTGCTGGGCGACCTGGAGCTGCTCAGCCGCAGCCTGCAGAGCCAGAAGGGGGTGCGGCTGGCCCGCCGCCTGGTCGACCCGCTGCGGCGCAAGGTCGCCACCTTTGGCCTGCACCTGCACACCCTCGACATCCGCCAGCATGCCAGGGTCCACGGCCGGGCCGTGGCGGAGCTCGCCGCCGGCGCCGGCCACGCCGCCGATCCGGCCTCCCCCCTTCCCGCGCCCCCCTCGGCGCCGACCGCCGAGCTGCTCGAAACCCTGCGGGCATTGGCCCGGTTGAAGCGGGATTACCCGCCCGCGGCGATCCGCAGCTACGTCATCAGCGGCGCCTCGGCCGTGCAGGACGTCCTCTCCCTGGTCTGGCTCATGGAACTTTGCGGCGTGACCGTGGCCGGCAACCCGCAGGGTGGGGACCCGGGGCTGATGCCCGTGCCGCTCTTCGAATCGATCGAGGATCTGCGCAACGCCCCCGACATCTGCCGCACCCTCTGGACGAGCGAGTCCTACGCCCCCTACCTCGATTCCTGGGGGCGCTGGCAGGAGGTGATGCTCGGCTACTCCGACTCCAACAAGGACGGCGGCATGCTCACCAGCAGCTGGGAGATCTACAAGACCCACCGCGCCCTGCACCAGGTGGCGCAGGAGTGCGGCGTCCGGCTGCGCCTCTTCCACGGCCGCGGCGGCACCGTCGGCCGCGGCGGCGGACCGACCCACCGGGCGATCATCGCCCAGCCGGCTGGGGCCTTCTCCGGCGCCTTCAAGCTCACCGAACAGGGGGAGGTGATCAACTTCAAGTACGCCGACCCGGCCCTGGCGCAGCGCAACCTCGAGCTGATGGTCGCCGCCTCCCTCGAGGCCCTCACCCGCACCGGCCTCGTCAAGGCAACCGCCGAGGCGCCCTGGGAAGAGGCGCTGGAAGAGATGTCGGCGGCGGCCTTCGCCTGCTATCGGCAGAGAATCGCCGACAACCCCGACATCCTCCCCTACTTCGAACAGGCGACGCCGGTGCTCGAGTTCGAACTGGCCAAGATCGGTTCGCGCCCCTCCCGGCGCGGCCAGAGCCGGAACCTGGACGATCTGCGGGCCATCCCCTGGGGCTTCGGCTGGATCCAGAGCCGCCTGCTGGTCCCGGGATGGTTCGGCGTCGGCACCGCCCTCGAAGGTTTCGCCGCCCGCGGCGAGGCCGAGCGCGAACTGCTGCGGACCATGATGCGCCGTTTTCCCTTCTTCTTCGACATGGTACGCAACGTCGAGATGGCCCTGGCCAAGGTCGACCTCCCTCTGGCCCGGCAGTATGCCTCCCTGGTGGCCGACGACGGGCTGCGCGCGCGGGTCTTTACCCTGCTGGTCGACGAACTCCGGCGCACCCGGCGCATGATCCTGGCGGTCACCGGCCAGAGCCGCCTGCTGGAAACCAACTCCACCCTGGCCCGCAGCCTGCGCCTGCGCAACCCCTACGTCGACCCGATGAGCCTGATCCAGATCGAGCTGCTGCGGCGCAAGCGGCGCGGCGAGGAGAACGAGGAGCTCAACTACGTGCTCGCCGCCACCATCAACGGCATCGCCGCCGGCTTGCGCAATACGGGCTAGGGACAAATACGGTTCAGGGTCCAAAGTCCAGGGTCGAAAAAAAAGAAGGGAGAGGCGAACCTCTCCCTTCTCGTGTCTGCAGTATTGCGAACTTTGCCGATTACCGGAACTCGGCGCGCCGGTTCTGCGACCAGGCGTTCTCGTCCGAGCCGGCAGCGGCAGGACGCTCCTCGCCGTAGCTGATGCCGCTCAGGCGCTCGGCGGCAATGCCGAGGCTCACCAGAAAGTTTTTGGCGGCATCGGCACGGCGCTGGCCCAATGCCAGGTTGTACTCGTCCGAACCCCGCTCGTCGCAGTGCCCCTCAATGGTCAGACTGGCGGCCGGATGCTGCCGCAGCCACTCGGCGTTGCGGGCGAGAATCTCCCGCGACTGCGGCGTCAGCGTGTAGGCATCGAACTCGAAGAAAACCTTCTCCAGGTTCAGTACGGAGCCCGCCGGCGCCGCGGCTTCGTTCACCGGTTCGGTGCTGAGACCGGCCGGCGCCGGCACCGGCGTCTCGCTGCTGCCCGCCGCCTCGGTCAGGACCACCGGCGCCGCCGGAGCGGTCTCGGCGACGGGGGCCACAGGTTTCTTCGCGCAGGCAGTCAGGGTCAACAGGCAGGCAAAGGCGGCAAACAAAGAAATGGTCGATTTTTTCATGGCGTATTCATCCCTTTTCAGATTGGATTATTGGATCAGCGGCCCGGCCGCAATGAAAACATCCCGGCGTCAGCATTTCTGCCTGGTGGTCACGCAAGCTGGCCGGGGGACGCTTCAGTCCCCTCTATGACAGTTTGGAGGCAGGGATTTCAGGCCTGCTCGTCCGGTGGGATGAAGATGTCGAGGTAGACTTCAGGAAGGGTTTGACAGGGAAAGCAGGGCGTCAGCCTGGTCTCCAGGGGGAAGAATTCCAATTGCTGCTGAACCGCGCTGCAAAAGACGTCCCCCGTGGCGCGCTTGGTCTTCAGGCCGGAGGGTTTATGCTTGGCCTCTTCCGCGCTGATATGGGCTGTCTTGAAAAGGACGTCCTGAACCGGATAGACAAAGGTCTCGTCGCTGAAACTGCCGATACGGACAGTCAACAGCACCAGGATCAGGGAGACGGCGAGGATTTTTGCAGAGAAGTTCAGCAGGGGCATGGTCACTTACGGGCATCGAGAGGTGGATTCGGGCCAAGGATAAAAGCATCCCGGCGTGCTTGTCAACCGGATTCGCAAGATACTGAAATTGCCTTGCAATTACCTTCAGCATGCGGCGGGCGCCACCCCTGAAAAAAAAGACGCGCCGGCTAGGAGGGAATGCGCGGCGCGCCAAAAGTGAAGGGCGAAACAAGAGGCTTTGTTTCGTCTCAAGCCTAGCCCGCCGACGGCGCCGGCGCCACGTGGAAATCCGCATAAACCGGCGACCGGGACAACAGCTCTCGACTGTGCATAAGCGCAGGCGCAGCGGCCAGCCATTGACAGCCTCGGCAAAGGTGGGAAACTATTGGAGAATTGTGGCCATGGCGAGGCGGCCGGCGGTGCCGGCAGGTCCTGCCGGAAAGAGGTAACCATGCATCTGCCAGGGTTCGTCCTGCTGGCTGTCCTGAGCCTGCTGACTGCCTGCGGTGAAAAGCCGCCCAGCTACTATCAGGGCTACGCCGAAGGAGAGTTCGTGCAGGTCGCCGCCCCCATCGGCGGCAGGCTTGAGCGGTTGGCCGTGCGCCGCGGCGAGACGGTACGGGCCGGCGAGCTCCTCTTCAGCCTCGAGCATGCGGCCGAATCCGCGGCGGTGGCCGAAGCGCAGAAGAATCTCGAACAGGCCGAAAACCTCCTGAACGATCTGCTCAAGGGCGAGCGGCCGAGCGAACTGGCGGCGCTGGCGGCGCGCCTGGAGCAGGCGCGGGTGGCCCGCGACCTTTCCCGCGTCGAACTGGAGCGCCGGCAGGACCTGTACGAAGCGAATGTCCTCTCGGCCGAAGAGCGGGATCGCGCCCGCACCGCCTTCCACCGCGACGAAGCGGCGGTGGCCGATCTGGAAGCGCAACTGCGTACCGCCCGGCTCGGCGCCCGCAGCGACCGGATCGAGGCCGCCCGGGCCGAAACGGAAGCCGCCCGGGCCAGGCTCGAGCAGGCCCGCTGGGCACTGGCGCAGAAGAGCCAGAGCGCCGGGGCGGACGCATCCGTTTTCGATACCATCTTCGAGGTTGGGGAGTTCGTGCCGGCTTCCCTGCCGGTGGTCACCCTGCTGCCGCCCGGGCAGATCAAGGTCCGCTTCTTCGTCCCGGAGCCGGCGGTCGGCACGCTGCGGATCGGGCAGAGGGTCGCCGTCACCTTCGACGGCAGCGGCGGGGCAATCGACGCCGTGATCGTTTTCATCTCCCCCCGGGCCGAGTTCACCCCGCCGCTCATCTACAGCCGCGAGACCCGGGCGAAGCTGGTTTTTCTGGTCGAGGCGCGTCCCGCCCCCACCGACGCCCCCCGGCTGCATCCCGGTCAACCGGTGGAAGTGCGTCTGGAGGCGCCGCCGTGACCGAGGACTCGCCCGCCATCGAGGTCGAGGGGCTGACCAAGGCCTTTGGCGAAAAAGTCGCGGTCAACGGGCTCTCCCTGCGCATCGAGCGGGGGGAGATCTACGGTTTTCTCGGCCCCAACGGCAGCGGCAAGACCACCTTCCTCCGCATGCTCTGCGGCCTGTTGCGCCCGGACGCGGGAAGCGGCACCTGCCTCGGATTCGACATCGTCGCCGAAGCCGACCGCATCCGTCCGCACATCGGTTACATGGCGCAACGTTTCTCTCTCTACGAGGACCTCAGCGTCCGCGAAAACCTCGACTTCATGGCCCGCATCTACGGCATCGCCGACCGCAAAGCCAGAGTCGGCGAAACCATGGAACACATGGGCCTCGCCCGTTTTGCCGGCCAGCTCGCCGGCACTCTGTCGGGCGGCTGGAAGCAGCGACTGGCCCTGGCCGCCTGCCTGCTGCACGAGCCCCGCTTGCTGTTGCTCGACGAACCGACCGCCGGGGTCGACCCCAAGGCCCGGCGCGACTTCTGGGACGACGTTTACGCCCTCTCCGCCCGCGGCATTACTGCCCTGATCAGTACCCACTATATGGATGAGGCCGAACGCTGCCACCGCCTCGCCTATCTCGCCTACGGCGACCTCCTCGCCGCCGGCACCGCGGAGGAGATCATCGCCGACGTGGGCCTTTCCACCTGGGCGGTCTCGGGCCGCCGGATGCACGAACTGGCGGAGGAGCTCAGGGCGCTTGCCGGGGTGGAGCAGGTCGTCCCCTTCGGCAACACCCTGCATGTGTCAGGCCGCGACGCCGGGCGGCTGGAGGCGAGCCTCACCCCCTTCATGGGCGGTGCGTACCGCTGGGAGCGGATGGCCTCCGGACTGGAGGAGGTCTTCATCCACCTCATGCGCCGGTCGGAAGGGGGTGACTGATGGCCGGCCGCATCTTCTCCCTGCACCGTTTCGCCGCTGTCATCGGCAAGGAGTTCGTGCAGATGCGCCGCGACCGGCTGACGTTCGCCATGATGATCGGCATCCCGATCGCCCAGATGATCCTTTTCGGCTTCGCCATCAACTCCGACCCGAAAAATCTCCCCACCGCCGTCCAGCTCGCCGACCATGGCCCCTACGCCCGCACTGTGGTGGCCGCCATGCAAAACAGCGCCTACTTCAGGGTGGTGCGCACTGCGGCAAGCGAGGCCGAGGCGGACCGCCTGCTGGCAACCGGCAAAGTACAGTTCGTCCTCTCCGTCCCCGAGGACTTCTCCCGCCGCCTGCTGCGCGGCGAGGGGCCGACGCTGCTGCTTACCGCCGACGCCACCGATCCGGCAGCGACCAGCAACGCCGTCGGCGCCTTCCGGCAGCTGGCCGAGGCAGCCCTGGAGCGTGACCTGCAGGGAGGGGCGGAGCACCTGCTGCGCGCCGGGCCGCCCGTGGAGGTAATCGTTCACCCTCGCTACAACCCCGAAGGGGTCACCCGCTACAACATCGTCCCGGGGCTGATCGGCGTGGTGCTGACCATGACCCTGGTGATCATCACCGGCCTCGCCGTCACCCGCGAGCGGGAGCGCGGCACCATGGAGAACCTCCTCTCCACGCCGGTCAAACCGGCGGAGGTGATGATGGGGAAGATTGTCCCTTACATCCTGGTCGGCTACGTCCAACTCGGCATCATCCTCGGCGCCGCCCGCTTCCTCTTCGAGGTGCCGATGACCGGCAGCATCCCGCTGCTGTTGGCGCTGTCGCTGGTCTTTATCGCCGCCAACCTCGGGGTGGGACTCACCTTTTCGACCCTGGCCCGCAACCAGCTGCAGGCGATGCAGATGTCGTTCTTTTTCTTTCTCCCCTCGATGCTCCTCTCCGGCTTCATGTTCCCCTTCCGCGGCATGCCGGAATGGGCACAGATGCTCGGCGAGGTGCTGCCACTCACCCACTTCCTGCGCATTGTCCGCGGCATCCTGCTCAAGGGGAACGGCCTGGCGCAGATCCTGCCGGAGCTGTGGCCGATCGCCCTTTTTCTCGCCGTGGTGCTCACCATCGGCCTCAAGCGCTACCGGCGGACACTGGATTGAGACCGCTCAGGACTTGGATTTCCCGGGATGGAGTCAGAGATGAAAGCGGTGATTATCGACAGGTACGGCGGCAATGAGGTGGTCGAGGTCAGGGAGGCACCGCTGCCGACGCCGGGACCGGAGGATGTGCTGATCAGGGTCCGCGCGGCATCGGTCAACCCGGTGGACTGGAAGATCCGCAGCGGCATGTTGAAGGTCTTGACCGGCCGGTCTTTCCCGAAGATCCTCGGCTGCGAATGCGCGGGGGAGGTGGCCGAAACCGGTGCCGGCGTGAAGCGTTTCCAAAAGGGGGACCAAGTCATCGGCTATCCGGGGATTAAACGCCTGGCCGCATTTGCGGAGTACGTCTGCGTCCAGGAACGGTACACCTTTCCCCAGCCGGAAAACATCACTTGCGAGCAGGCTGCCACCCTCCCCATTGCCGGGCTCACCGCCCTGCAGGCGCTCCGTCACCTGGGCCCCATTCCTGCCGGGCACGAGGTTCTGATCAACGGGGCCGCGGGGGGCGTCGGCACCTTTGCCGTCCAGATCGCCAGAATCGCCGGTACCAGGGTCACTGCCGTCTGCAGCGCCGCCAACGCCGATCTGGTGCGGAACCTCGGCGCCGAGCAGGTAATCGATTACAGCCGGGAGGATTTCACGCAGGGCACCCATTGCTACGACTTCATCTTCGATGCCGTTTCGAAACGGTCCTTTGCCGAGTGCAAGCGCGTTCTCGCTCCGCATGGGCTCTATGTCACCACTCTCCCCACCCCTTCGGTTCTCCTCAACCAGTACCTGACCGGCCTTCTGCGCCGCAAGAGAGCCCTGGCCATCATGGTCAGACCCAACGCCGAGGACATGGCGTGGCTGACGGGCCAGATCACGGCCGGCCGGCTCAGGGTCGTCCTTGACCGGGTCTATCCCCTGGAGGAGGCCAGAGAGGCCCTCGCCTACAGCGAGACGGGAAGGGCGAGAGGAAAAGTCGTGCTGCGGGTCGGTCGGGGATGACCAAAGCGGACAGAATCCTCCCTTCTCCCGGTATCATCAGCCCTTCGGCCCCCGCGGGCGACGCGGGCTAGCGAGGCATCGCGACCCAGGTCGGGGTCCCATCCTCCCATTTGTTGTGGGTCAGCCGCACCACCAGCCCGTCGGCCAGGCGCACCGCATAGAGTTCGCCGTAAGGCTGCGGGTTGAAGACCGGCAGGAGCGGTTCCTCATCGTTCAGCCCGCCGCGCTGCGAGGAGAACACCAGCCAGCGGCCGTCGGGCGAGAACGCCGGGTGGGTGTCGAAGCCGGGGCTGTGAGTTATCCGTCGCAGCTCGCCGGGTTTTCCCTCTGGCCCCAGATCGAGGAGGTAGATTTCGTGGTCCCCCTCCCGGTTGGAGGTGAAGGCGACCTGCTTGCCATCGGGGGAGAAGGCCGGCATGGTGTCGGTGGCTTCGTGGCGGGTCAGCCGCCGCAGGTTGGTCCCGTCGGCGTTCATCAGGTAGAGCTCATGGTTGCCGTCGCGGCCGCTGCGAAAGACGATCTGCCGGCCGTCCGGCGAGAAATGCGGAAAACCGTTGTTGGCGGCCACGCCGCCGGTCAGGTTCACCGCCTGGCTGCCGTCGGGGCGCAGCTTCCAGATATCGACGGTTGTCGAGGGTTTGGCGAAGGTCGGCCCCACGGCACAGACGATCCATTTCCCGTCCTGCGACCAGTGCGGCCGCCAGACCGGCTCGCGGGGCGGGTCGAACACCGTCTGCTGCCCGCTGCCGTCGAGGAGGGAGAGGATGAGGCGCTCGAAGTGCTCGCTGAACACCAGTCGCGCCCCCGTGGGGTCGAAGGCGGGAAAGGCGCCGCGGATAGCCCAGAGCTCCAGCAGGCGGTCGGGCAGCTGCACCTGCAGCCGGTTGTCGGCCAGGAACGGCCCGGGAACGGGAGACCCCAGCGACGGCACCGGCTCGACCTCGCCGCTGCCGTGGCAGAGCAGGCGGCCGGACCCGGGATCGAAGGCCGGCGCCCAGTACTCGCGCTGTCGGTCGCTTTCGTAGCGCCGGTCCGAACCGTCGGCCGCCACCGAAACGATCAGCCATCGCCCGTCCTGCCGGGCGGCAAACGCCAGGCGCCCCTCGGGCGAGACGGCCGGGGAGAGGGCAGGCCCGGTAGCGACCTGCTGCTGCCCGAAGCCGTCGGCCCGCATCCGGTAGATGCCGGCTCCGGCCTCCCGCTGCGAGTAGAAAAAGATCGACTCCCCGTCCCGGGACCAGGCGGGAGAGCCGTCCCAGCCTTCGGCATGGGTCAGTCTTCGGATTTCCGAACCGTCGGCCCGCATCAGGTAGAGCTCGCTCATCCGGTAGCCGTCGCGGTCGCTGGCGAAGGCAATCTGCCGGCCGTCGGGGGAGAAGGCCGGGTTGAAATCGCCCCCCGGGTGCCGGGTCAGGTTCACCGCCGGCGCCGACACCTCCGGTCCCTCGGGCCGAAAAGGCATCAGGTAGATATCGGCGTTGCCGTCGCGGGTGCCGACGAAGGCCAGCCACTGGCCATCGGGGGAAAAGGCCGGGGCATCCTCCATGGCCTCGCTGTCGGTCAACAGTCTGGGCGGGCTGCCGGGGTTCCGCAGGTCCAGAGCGAACAGGTCGGGGTGGCCCCGCCGCTCGGAGCAGAAGACGACCCACCGGCCGTCGGGAGAGAAGACCGGATTGTAGTCCGGGGCCGGGTGGCTGGTCAGCCGCCGCGGCGGCTGGCCGGGGGTTTCGAAGAGATACAGATCGGTGTTAGCCGGACGGAAGGTGGTATGGACGATGCGCTCCCGGAGCGGCTCGGCCGCCTGCCCGGCCGGCACCGCGGCCATCAGCAGCGCGAAGATGAATCCGCAGATTTTGATCGTTCGCCGGCGCCCGGCGAAATACGGACGTTTCATCAGGGCCTCCCTCTGCTCCCGGGAAAACATCAAGGTTTCCCGGGAAAAAGCAGTTCTCGGAGCGAGGGGCCTTCTACGTCCAGTATAGCGCTGCCCGGAGGGGGGTGGTGAGGGGGAAGTTTTCCGGAAAATAGCGGGCGGGGTGGTGTGCCCCGCCTGCTGCCGGAGGTTGCCGTTAGTTGACCTTGACTTCCGCCATCGGCTTGCCGCAGACGCAGTTGCCCGGGTTCTGGCTGATCGAGCCGCAGTCGCAGGTGGGCCCGCAGGCGCAGGCGAACTTGCCGACGGTTTTGAAAGTCCGTTCGGCGGCGGCGATTTTGATGACGGCGGTTCCTGCGCCGACCTTCGTCACCGTCCCCTGGACCATCTCCTTGCCACAGGTGCAGTTGCCCGGCTTGCGGGCCATGCTGTCGCAGGGACATTTCTCGCCGCAGTTGCAGACGAAGAGCTGATCGCCGACCTTGAGCTCCATCTTGCTGGGTTCGGCGGCGACGACGGCAAAAGCCAGAGCCAGAACCAGCGCCAGGGCCACTGTAACCACTTTCTTCATGACCATTCTCCTTTGCGTGCGGGTTGGATAAAATTAACAGTGACCATGTTATAACGTTTTTTGCCTTTTGCAAGGGAGCGTCTATCCATGATTTGGCTGTCGAGTCCCGTTTGTGGTAAGATAATTACGGGTTGAAAGAGTTCTTTGAAAATCGGGGATGTGGGTCTTTCTCTTGAAAAGCCGTGGATGGGGTACTCCCGATGAAAAGGGTGTTCTCATCCTGGGCAAGTTGACGGTCGTGGTGTTCCGCTTGACAGCGGGACCAAGGGGAGTCTCTCCTGCCACCGCCGGACAAACGGGGGAAAGCAGCCCGCATCTCTGATGAGATACGGATGCAATGCGGTATGACGCCGGAAGCCTCGGCTTCTCGATCGTCGACCGGATTTCAAAGGTTTTTCTTCCGACCGACAGCAAGCAGGAGTCCTTCGGAGAAAACCGGAGAATTCCTGTCTGACGAAGTGGCGTCAGGTTCACCGTGATTGCGTCCGCATCTCGATTTTCCCGACCCCGGCCGTAAGGCCGGGGTTTTGATTTTCCGGCTCACCTCCCGACGCCAGTCGCCCCCTTGCAGAAGGCGGCCAGCAGTTGCCAGGTGTAATCGAAGTCGCTCAGCCGGCAGGTGCTGAACGGCGAGTGGATGTAGCGGCACGGCACCGAAACGACCCCGGTGAGCACGCCGCCACGCGACTGGTGGATGGCTCCCGCATCGGTCGAGCCGTACGAGGGGGTTTTGATCTGGTAGGGGATCCCTTCGCGCTCGGCAGTGCGCTCCAGCGCCTGCACCATGGTGCGCGGCGCGATGAAGCTGTTGTCGGCGACGGTGATGGCCGGCCCCTGCCCCTGACTGGACGGCCGGCGCGTCGGCGGCACGCCGGGCATGTCGGCGGCAGCGGTCCCTTCCAGCGCAATCGCCATGTCGGGTTCGATCTGATACGAAGCTGTGCGCGCCCCGATCAGTCCGCGCTCCTCGGCGACGACGAAGGCGGCGACAACGGTCGCCTCCAGATCGACGCCCTGCAGCGCTTCGAGCGTCCGGACGATGACCGCGCACCCGGCCCGGTCATCGAGCGCCTTGGCCGCCAGCGTCTCCCGGCCGAGGCGACGGCAGGGGTAGTGCAGGACCATCGGATCGCCGATGGAGATGCCCATCTCCTCGCGCACCTCCTGCCGGCTCGTCGCCCCGACGTCGAGAAACAGCTCCTCCAGCGGGATGACCTTCTCGCGGTCGGCCGGCTTGAGGATGTGCGGCGGCTGGGTGCCGACGACCCCTTCGATGCGGCGGCCGGCGCGGTTCACGATCGTCAGCAGGTGGCTGGGGAGCAGGCGCTGGTCCCAGCCCCCGATCGGCGCCAGGCTGATGAATCCCTGCTCGTCGATGTGCTGCACCAGAAAACCGACCTCGTCCATGTGCGCATCGAGCAGCAGCTTGAAGCCGGACCTGCCGCGCCGCAAGGCGATCAGGTTGCCCAGGGTGTCGACCCGCAGCTCGTCGACGAACGGCTCGACCAGCTCGGCGATCGCCTCGCGCACCGGCGCTTCAAACCCCGACACCCCGGGGCTGTTGCAAAGTCTTTCCAGCAATGTGTAGGAATCCATGCTCACCTCCGCTTCTCATCTCGGACCGATGCTCACAGTTTACCAGCGGCTGCCGGCCGCCGCTGGCCCGTCCGGAAAATTCAGTTGTCGGAAACGCTTCGCTTATTCCGGTCTGTACGCCTGGATCCAGGTGGATGACCGGAAACCGCATCAATCCTGGGAAAGGGATATAATAATTTTCATAGAAGGCATACTCTTTTTCCTGCTTGGAAAACAGAGGAGAGGCAGCCTGTCCGTGAACCCGACACTGTGCATCCCGGAAGGAGGCGCCCATGGGAATCCGATATCGTTTTCTTGTCATACCGGCTTTCGTACTTGTGCTCGCCCTCGCCGGTTGCGGCGGCAACGGTGGCGGCAGCGGCGGTCAGACCGCAACCCTGCAGAGCACCACCCAGGCCCTCGGCGGTGAGGCGGCCATTCAGGATTTGACGACGCAGCGGATCGTGGCCTCCGGCCAGTGGTTCGAACCCGAACAGACTTTCCAGCCGGGCGATCCGCCGCTGCCGGTATCGACCTTCAGCTATACCCTCAACCAGGATCTTGCGGGCGACCGCTTCCGTTTCGACTGGAAACGGGAGGTCACCTTCCCCTTCGTCCAGAGCCTTGACTATGCCGAGGTCATCGACGGCAACCTGGGGCTGGTCGAAGGCGTCGACAGCCTGGCCGGGGCGGCGACCGCCGGCATGCCTTCGGTCCGGCTGGCCACCATCCGCAAGCTCCACCGGCTGAACTCGCCCCTGCTGCTCCTGCGCTCAGCCCTGGCAAACCCGCCGGAGTCCTTCGAGACGCGGCCCGACGAGCTGTTCGCCGGCCGGACCCACCAGGTGTTCGCCCTCACCGCGGAACCGGTGAGCCCGGTGCGGCTGTTCGTCGATCCCTTGACCTCGCTGCCGTCCAAGGCCGACACCCTGCAGGACGACCCCTATTACGGCGACACCCTCTACGAGGTGCTGTACGAGGACTGGCGCCCCGTCGGCACGGTGATGGTGCCGCACCGGCTGACGCTCCGGCTGACCGGTTTGGGGCGCACGGTGACCGTGCGCACCGAGGAGCGCTCGGCGGTGGAGAACGACGTGGCGCTGGCCGACGACCTCTTCGCCATCCCGGTGGAACTGCAGCTCCCCTTCGATGCCGCCGACGCCCGGCGCGGCGAACAGATGGCCCAGTGGTTCCTGCGGCGCCAGGCCATCGGCATCCCGACTTACGCGGATCAGGGCCTATCCCTGATCTTCGCGGAGACGCGGCCGGGCTCGGGAGTCTATTTCGCCACCGGCGGCAGCCACAACACCCTGATCGTGGAAATGGCCGACCACCTCATCGCTCTGGAGCCCCCTCTCTATGAAAGCCGCTCCCAAGCCGTGATCGCCGCGGCCAAAGAGCGCATCCCGGGGAAGCCGATCCGGTTCGTGGTCGTCAGCCACTTCCATGTCGACCACGGCGGCGGGATCAGGGCCTACGCCGCGGAAGGCGCCTCGGTGGTGGTGGGAGAGGCGATCCGCGCCCACTTCGAAGCCATTCTCGCCGCGCCCCACACCCTGGTTCCCGACGCCCTGCAGAGCGCCGGCATCCCCACCACCGTGATCGGCGTCCCGGCGACCGGGATGACCTTCACCGACGGCGTCCGCACGCTGGGGGTTTTCCCCGTCCAGGGGCAGGAGCACGCCGCCGGGTACGTGCTCTCCCACGTCGCCGGGGAGGACCTGGCCTTCGACAGCGGCGACCTCTTCAGTCCGCCCGGGGGAGCGGTGGCCGTGAGCACCCTGCCGGCGGCGCTGCGCCAGACCTTCCAGGCCTTCAACCTGCCGGTGCGCGCGATCGCCGGCGCCCATGGCTCCATCTCCAGCGTCGAGCAGGACCTCATCCCCCTGCCGACCGGTTTCCGCCCCGAGGGGGTGGCCGTGGCCGGCAATGCCCTCTTCGTCGGCTCCATCCCCACCGGGCGGGTGCTGCGCGCCGACCTCACCACCGGCCAGAGCCGGATCCTGGTCGACCCGGCGGCGGGCCGCAGCGCCATCGGCCTCAAGGTCGACGGTCAGGGGCGTCTCTTCGTCGCCGGCGGGGCGACGGGTGAGGCCACCATCTACGACGCCGAGA
>DASPGW010000212.1 GCA_035620395.1 Desulfuromonadales bacterium
TGTGGCCTTTTTCTCCTTCGGACGACGATGAGTAACCGGGCGGCAACGCTCCCGATGCGCCAACTGGTTCTCAGCCCGCAGAACGCGGTAGAAGGTCGACTCCGAAGCGATATACCGACCTTCATCGGCAAGCCGAGGAACAATCTGCTGGGGCGACAGATCCCGGTACTCTGGAGCGTTGGCGACTGACAGAACATGCTGCCGTTCGGCCTGAGTCAACTTGTTGGCCGGTGCGGTCTTTGGTCCGTTGCGCCGATCATAGCCGCCATTCTGACCACGCCAGCGCTGGACGGTCCGACAGGTTAACCCGAGCATTCGGGCGGCTGACTTCAGCCTGGCACCCTGACGCATCGCATTCTCGATCAGAACCAGGACCTGCTTCCTGGCTATTGGGTCGTGTCGTCGTCCTCGTCCTCCCAAAGCTCCCGGGCTTTTTTTTTGAGGACCAGCAAAGCCGCCGCTTCCGCGAGCGCCTTGTCCTTTCGTTGGAGTTCCTTCTCCAGTTCTTGGATGCGTTTTCGCTCGGCACGCTTGGCAGGTAACGGCTCAAGTCCGCAAAGCATTTGATCGTGCCATTGCTGCAAGTGAGCTTCGTGCAGGCCCCGGCTGCGCAGGAAGGGGCCAAGATCTTCCTCTGAGAGTGACATTGCTTCCAGAACGGCGGCCAGTTTCTCTTCAGAACTCCAGTCTTGCGGACGCTTCACGTTAGACATCCTTTGCATGGATTTGGCGAAAGAGGGAGGTTCCGGAAGGCCAACCACATCCACAGTGTCAGTTTCACTTGCCCACCGGTAGAGTGTACTGCGTGAAACGCCAATATCATCCGCAATCAATGTTGGACTGGGTCCGTTAGGATCGGCCATCTTCCTAACCATCAAGGCCCTGAACGCTTTGGAATACATGCGCCTCCTGACTGCCCCCAATCTCGTTGAGTTCAGTTAGAGGCGACAACTATCCTGACACAGGGGGGTCTTGTAAAGCCTGAGGACTTTTCTTCTGACCCTGGACCTTCCCTTCGATACGTTGCCGGCCCGGTTCTGATCTATAACGTGAAAGCGCCCCGATTTGCCGGAGCGCTTTCGCGTTTCATGAATAAGGGTTTCAGCTCACCACGTTCGGCGTGCATCGAACCCCAAACCGGGATCACGGCTATGGGTTGCTCACCCGCTCCTGATATCTGGAAAGGTACAACCCGGCCATCTCCTGCGGTTGGGGAAAGCCTAAAGCCTTAGCGTATTCCAGAACGAACCCCCGCAGGTAAACCGCCGCCGGCAGGCGCTCGAACATTTCCTGCTCGATCTGGTCGAGCCGCATCGGGCTGATCTTCGTCCGGTGCGCCACATCCTTCAGGGAGAGCCCCGCGCCCTCCCGCAGCTGGCGCAAAAAACGTCCGGCCGATTCGGCCGGCGAGACTTGCGAGACGCACTCTTCCCGGCTGCCGGTCGGAGATACAGGCTGTTCCGGGGCGGGCCGGGAAAGCCGGCGGGCGATTCTCCCGAAGGCGCCCTCCAGCTGTTCCAGCTTTTCCTGCCGCCCGGCCTCCTCGATCAGTCCATAGGTGGCCAGGGAACCCTCGGCGTAAATGGCTTTCAGGTTCCGCCAGGCCCGCTCCGCCTCCGCCAACCTGGAGTCGGCATCGATCCCCAGCAGATGGCAATCCTGCACATGCACATCTTCATCCAGCATTCCCAACCTCCTCTGTATTCAGCCGGTATTCGGCGATCTCCCTGATGGCCTGGGCAAAGACACTCTGCGGAAAAACCTCGAGCACCGGGCGTTTCATCCTGATGGCGTGGCGGACCCGGTCGTCGCTGCGAATGGCGCCCAGAAAATTTGCCTGGACGCCGAAATAATCCCGGTAGGCCAAGGCCATCCTTCGCCCCAGCTCAAGCTCTTCCTCCTGCTGCACCTGATTGACGATCAGTCGCGGCGCCAGCGCGGCGACATCCAGGGCGATGGCCGCGCCCGCCGCGGGATCCATCGCGGTGATCTGCGCCAGCAGCTCTCTGGGCGAACGAATGCCGCGCGCCACCTTCTCTTCCATCGCCTGGTCGACGATTCGGGCGGCGCCGGCCCGCTGGATGGCCCTCTTCAACCCCCGGAAATACGCCGCCTTGAGAAAATGGTAGGCATTTTCTATGGCGGTGGGAACCGGCGCAACCACGACGATGCGCTCATGGGCGGCGAGGAAGAAATCGAGGACATTGAAGGTCGAACCGGCGCCGAGGTCGATCAGGACATGATCCACATCAAGCGTGCCGAGCTGCCGGATGATCTTCTCCTTCAGCGCGTGCTTGGGGTTGGCCATGTCGAGCTGGGCCTGGGCGCCGCTGATCAGCCAGAGATTGGGAACCGGCGTGGGGAGCAGAATTTCCTTCAGGGAGGGGACCGTGCGGGCGAACAGGTCGGCCAGGGAGGTGCGCGGATTCGGCATGCCGAGAATGGTGTGCTGGTTGGCGCCGCCCAGGTCGGCGTCCAGGATCACGCACTTCTTCCCCTTCTGTGCCAGGGCAATGGCCAGGTTGGCCGTGACGACGGACTTCCCCACCCCCCCCTTGCCGCTGCCGACGGCCCAGAGCCGGGGGTGCCTGCCCGGCAAGGCCGATTCCCGCAACGATTCGTCGGTATCCAGGATTGATTGTGCCGTCGGCAAGACTGCGAACCTCCGTCTGTCTGAGCTCAGCGCTGAGAGGCTGTTGCTGCAACAGCAATGCCGATCGGCGGATGCAGAGGTTGCAGGCCCGCCCAAGACCACCGGACAGAGCGCATAAAGGCGCCCGGGCAGCGCGATGCCGCCCGGGCGAAAGAAAAATCCACCGATAGTTCGAAGGAATGTGAACGAAATCCTTCGGCGGGCGGATCGCCATCACGCTAGGCACGGGTGACGGAATATGTTGATGGTCGACAGGGGGCGCGGCCGCAGGCGTAGTCCCTGAAAACTCGTGTCAGCTCACCACATTCTGCGGTGCGCCGGTCAGATAGGCGCGGATGTTCCCTGCCGCCGTCTCCAGAAGCCGCTCGCGGGCCGCCCGGGTTGCCCAGGCGATATGCGGGGTGATGCAGCAGTTGGCAGCCTGCAGCAGGGGGTTGCCGACCGGCGGCGGCTCTACCGAGAGGACGTCGAGACCAGCCCCGGCAATGCCTCCGGTGTTCAGCGCGGCGGCGAGGGCCGCCTCGTCGACCAGCGGCCCGCGGCCGGTGTTGATGAGAAAGGCGGAGGACTTCATCAGGGCGAGACGGCGGGCGTCGACCAGAGCCCGGGTCTCTTCGGTCAGCGGACAGTGCAGGCTGACGATGTCGCTGGCGCGGAACAGTTCGTCGAGACCGACGAAGCGCGCTTCGCTCCCCTCGGCAGTCTCCCGGTACTTCTCCGGGTGGGCGGTGTGCACCAGCACCTCCATGCCGAAGGCCCGTGCCAGCCGGGCGACGCGCCGGCCGATGGCGCCGAAACCGACGATCCCCAGGGTAAGTCCATCCAACTCGACCAGCGGCCGATCCCAGAAGCAGAAGTCGACCGAAGCCGTCCAGCGCCCCTCCCGCACCAGACCGGCATGGTGGCCGACCTGCTGGCTCAGTTCGAGGAGCAGGGCAAAGACCATCTGCGCCACCGACGCCGTACTGTAGGCCGGGACATTGGTCACCGTGACGCCCCGCTGCCGGGCGGCGTCGACATCGACCACGTTGTAGCCGGTGGCCGTCACGCCGATGTAGCGCAGTTGCGGCAACTGCGCCAGTTGCTCGGCCCCGAGCAGCACCTTGTTGGTCAGAATGATCTCGGCCCCCGCCGCCCGCTCGATCACCAGCTCCTTCGGCGTCCGCTCGTAAACCGTGCAGTCCCCCAGCGCTTCGAGGGCCTGCCAGCTGAGGTCGCCCGGGTTCAGGGTGTAGCCGTCGAGTACGACAATCTTCATCTGGTTCCTCCTGTATGGCGATTAAGTAATCTCCCGCCCATGCTCTGGTCTAGCCAGGGCGAGCAGAAGTTGCAATGGTGCCCCATGGTTGGCTTTCGAGCATGGTGTACGAGCGCGGAGGGGAACCCGTCATGATTTTCTCTTTTCCCGCATGGATTTGGCGGAATTCCCTGGGCTTCCGTCTCTCTGGATGACCTTTTTCACCGTAAGCCAGTTGGCCCAGAGAACAAGCGCCAGAACGAGGATGCCGAAAATCTCGTATCCACTGCTGAAACCCGCCTTCACCACATCCATGATGAACACGCCGAGGTAACAGAGCGCGATGAGCTTGTGCGCGTCGGGAACCCATTCGGCGCGCGTGTTCCACGCCACGCTCAGAATGGCGATGTTGCCCAGGCCATAGCCGCCGGTCACATAGGCAAAGACAACCATCCAACGGGAGGCATTGCCGCCGGTGATGACCCCCACACTGTAGAAGATGAGGGCAAAGGAGGTGAGTGCGCTGAGAATGACAAACATGGCGAGCAAGATGCTTTCCTGCCGTTTCATAGAATCACCTTGAGGTTGGGGGAAAAAGGTCGCGCCAGCACATGCACCGGGCACTTCTGCCGGATATTGTTTCATCTGCAGAAGCATAGCGCAAGGTTCAAGATGATGTACGAGATGGGGTTGTCCGCAGCCTGGAAAGGAGGGGCAGGGTTGGGAAGCTCAGGTGGGGACATCCGGACGTCGAGCCTGCCCCCAGGCGCTCTCCCGTTCTGGTCGAAGGGGGTCGGCGGGCTCTTTCCGCGGAGAAGGCCCGGGGACATAGACTCCCCGCACACAGTGCCGGCCAAGATCCAGCCCCGGATAGGCGCGACACATATCCGGTTTGATGTCGTGAATGCCGCAACGAACGACTTGCTCATCGATGCGCTGGAGAAAGGGGCAGGGCGCTCCCCTTCGGCCGTCCTGCGGATCGATCCATATCCAGCCGAGGGAATTCACCATGGCCAGGAGATCGTTGCGGCCAAGGCGTTGCCAGCGTTCCAGGTCGGCCCTGGAGGCATGCAGGTAGCCACCGTAGAGCTGACAGCAGACCCCGCAGGCCATGCATCCTTTTCGCCTCTCCGGATTGCCAGGATGGATTTTCTGCCACCATTGGCGCAGGGTAGCCAGCATCCTCGTTCCTCCTTTTCGGTGGGTTGCTCACCGGCCAGTGGAGGGTCTGTTGGTTTCTGGGCATAAATTGTTGTTCTATCTAAACCATATGAACATGTGCTTGATTTAAAAATATTTTAATTGCAGTTTTCATCTACATTACAGTTTTGAAAGGTTTGTTCAGAATAGCGTTCTATATTTAAGCTGTCAACAAAAACAGGCTGCCGGACCACGCAAGCTGCGCGGCTGTTGCCGTCATGCTGTTTCTGCGGTGGTCTGTGGCGGCGGGTTTTCCGGAAAGGTCAGGGGCCGGGGCGGCAGAGACTGCCAGGGAGAAGGTGCCTTCCCCTGCAGGGGAGGGATGTCATGACTGGATAGGGAGCCGGGCGTGCACAGATAGCCGGGCAAATGCGAATCAGCGACGTGGGCCGGCGAGAGCGAGCGGCCGGCGGGTCTTCATCAATACCAGAATCTCTCCTCGCTCTCTTTCTCCTGCCGGCCGGAGCCGCTCCAGACGTAGGCGATCGTTTCCCTGGCCGCCCGCACACGTTTCTTGTCGGCGCTGGCCGCCAGCCACGCCAGACTCAGCGGCAGCGACATCCAGCCCTTCTCCCAGATCACCACGCGGCCGTCCCTGGCCAGGGGACGGGCCTCGTCCTCGCGCATCACCGCCACGCCCTGGCCGTCCACCACCAGTTCCTTGACGATGTATTCGTCGACGGTCTTTACCGCCCGGTTGGGGGTGAGCCGGCGCTGCTCCAGCTGCGCCAGCATGGCGTCGTAGGGGGGCGAGTCGCTGCCTACCCAGACCCAGGGAAGAGCCGCCACCTCGGCCCAGCCGAGCGCCGCGGTCGCCGGCACCAGCGGTGTTGGGATGACGACGCAGAGCCGTACCTCGGCGAGGCGCTGATGCCGCAGATCGGCATCGACACTGTCGCCGTAGAAGAAAGCGAGGTCGAGCTGCCCCTGTCGCAGCAGTTGGGCCGTGCGCACCGTCTGGCTGGTGAGAAAGATGACGTTCAGCTCGCCGTGCAGCTGCGCCAGCCGCCGGTTGATGGCGCCGACCCGCAAAAAGGCCGGATCGGCGTTCAGCCCGATATTCACCGCTTCGCCCCCGGCCTGGCCCAGCGCCTGAGCCTTGAGTTTGAGCCGGTCGGCCGCCTCCAGCACCCCGTCGATGAAGTGGGAGAGTTCCCGCCCCGCTTCGGTCAGCTCCATCCCTTTGCTCGTGCGCCGGAACAGCGACAGCCCGAGTTCCTCCTCGAGCTGCCTGAGCTGGCTGGAGAGCGCCGACTGGCTGAGGTGCAGCCGTTCGGCCGCCCGCGTCAGGTTCCCTTCCCGCACGATGGCGGCAAAACTTTTCAGCCGGTAGAGTTCCACCTTGTTCCGTTCGAAAAAATCGAACGCTCCCTGTAGAAAGTTCAATTGGATATTGGAGCGATTCTACTGTAAAAAGGTGCCTGTTCCAAGGGCGAAGAGCCGGCGGGCAGGTTTTTTGTCATCAATAATTTTTATCGTCAGTCCAACCGACCAACCCTGAATCCAGAACCCAGGAGGCACCATGCGCAAATCACTGGCCAAAATGCGTGCAGCCCTGCTGCCGGGACTGTTCCTGCTTCTCTGCGGCACGGCCGGCGCCGCCAACCAGAACGACCCGCTCGCCGCGTGGCAGCCGGCCTTCGACCCGTCGGGCGCCAAATACACCTACATTCTCTCCAATATCGCCCACCCGGGCGTCGCCGGCATCGGTGTCGGCTACAAGATCCGCGACCGGGTCTGGGAGCGGAGCGGCGGCCGGCTCTACGTCGACTTCCGCCCCCTGGCGCAGCTCGGCGGCGAGAAGGACGTGATCAGCAAGCTCAAACTCGGCGCCGTGCAGGGAATGCTCTGTTCCTCGGTCGCCGCCGCCAACGTGGCCGATACCCTCGGCGTGGTCAACCTCCCCTTCGTCGTCGATACCTTCGACAAGCTCGACACCTTCCGCAATTCGCCGGGAACCTGGAACGAGTTTCGCGACTCGGCGCTTTCCAAGGGAGTGATGGTCCTCGACATCACCGGCTACGGCACCTACGGCTGGGCTACGACGACGCCGGTGAAAAGCCTGGCCGATGCCCGGGCCGTCAACTTCCGCATTGCCGAGGCGCCGGTCAACACCGACATCTACAAGGCCTGGGGGCTGAAATTTACCGTCATGCCCTGGCCCGACGTGCCGCAGGCGCTGCAGACCGGCGTCATCAGCGGCCTCGATCACACGCCGACCATCTGCAACATCACCAAAAAATTCACGGTGGCCAAAAACTTCACCCGTGTCGACTACGCCCAGGGGCTCTTCGTACACCTGGCCAACAAGCGCTGGTTCGACAAGCTGCCGGCCGACCTGCAGCAGGTTCTCACCGAGGTCGTCGCCGAAGAAAGCGCCAAGGCCCGCGAAGCGACCCGGAAAGAGCAGGAAAGGGAGATCGCCGCGGCCGAGGCGGCGGGAGTGCGCTTTTTAACCCTGAGCGGGGATGAAAAAAAGCGGCTCGCCGAACTGGCCGCGCCGGTCTACGCCACCTGGGGCGGCAAGATCGGCCCCGATTACCTGAAGCGGGTCAGGGCCACCCTGGGCAATTGAACCGCTACCTCATTGCAGACAACAACAGGAAAGGCCCGGACAAACTGCCGGGCCTTTCCTGTTTTATGCATGCGTGTGCGCTCTCCGGGGAGCGGCGGGCTTATCTGGGAGCGTTCTCGGACAGCGAGATGTTGAGTTCGAGCACCTCGCAGTCCCCCCGGCTGTCGATGCTGAGTTTGATCTGATCCTCTTCGATGGGGATATATTTTCGCACCACCTCAAGAATGTCCTTCTGCAACCGGGGGAGAAAATCAGGGCTGTGGGCGCGGCGCCGCTCATGAGCGACGATGATCTGCAGGCGCTCCTTGGCCACGGCTGCCGAGCCGCGTCCGGCGGAGCGAAAAAAATCGAGAAATTTCATGGCTCAGGTTCCAAACAAGCGGGAGAAAAGGCCCTTTTTGGGAACATCCATGAAGCGGTGCGGACGTTCCTGCCCGAGAAAACGGTCGACCACGTCGAGATAGGCTTCGCCGGCATCGCTCGTATCGACGAGGGTCACCGGCACCCCCGAGTTGGAAGCGACCAGCACCGACTTCGACTCGGGGATAACCCCGAGGAAGGGGATGGCCAGGATCTCCTGTACGTCGGAGACGCTGAGCATATCCCCCTTGTTGACCCGGGCCGGGTCGTAGCGGGTGACGACCAGATGCTCCTTCACCGGATCGAGGTTCGCCTCGGCGCGTCGGGTCTTGCTGCCGAGCATGCCGATAATGCGGTCGGAATCGCGCACCGAGGAAACCTCGGGATTGGTCACCACCAGCGCCTCGTCGGCGAAGTACATGGCGGTGATCGCCCCCTTTTCGATGCCGGCGGGGGAGTCGCAGATGATGTAGTCGAAGCGCTCCTTGAGTTCGCCGATCACCCGCTCGACGCCGTCGAGGGTGAGGGCGTCCTTGTCCCGCGTCTGCGAGGCGGGGAGGATGAAGAGGTTTTCGACCCGCTTGTCCTTGATCAGGGCCTGGTTCAGGGACCCCTCGCCGTGAATGACGTTGAGCAGGTCGTAGACCACGCGCCGCTCGCACCCCATGATCAGGTCGAGGTTGCGCAGGCCCACATCGAAATCGAGGACCACCGTTTTGTATCCGCGCAGCGCCAGGCCGGCGGAAAAGGCGGCGCTGGTCGTGGTTTTCCCCACGCCACCCTTGCCGGACGTCACAACAACCACCTTTGCCAAAATCTCTACCTCCTCTGCTGAAAGTGCTACTTCATTCTCACGCTCGTTCGCTCCGCTCACTTAAGGCGCAAAGGCCGCGAAGAAAGGCAAACCCGATTTTCTTTGCGTTCTTGGCGCCTTGAGCGAATGCAATGAGCGGGCGTGAGATGCTTTTGCATCGTCTTCGGGTGAACCGCAGGCACAAAGAACACTGCTGTGCCACTACTCCGTCCACCGCCCCCTGTCCAAGGGATTTTCTCAGCTGCCAGGAACGAACGTTCCCAGCGGTTCTACCTGCAGTCGCTCTCCCGCCAGCGCGACGACGGCGGTTTTGCCGAGCAGGGCCGGGTCGAGTTCGTCGTGCAGCATGTATTCGCCAGCCACGGCGACCAGTTCGGGGTGAAACTGCAGGCAGCAGATGCGCGCCGCCGCATCGCCGCGGACACCGGCCAGCGCCCGGCCGCGCAACGCGCCGTAGACATGGATGCTGCCGCGGGCGAGGATTTCCGCCCCGGAATTGACCGAGGCGAGGACAATCAGATCGCCGTCCGGCGCCACCACGCGCTGCCCGGAACGGACGGTATGGGTGATTACCTTGGCTCCTGCCGCGAACGCCGCCGGAATGGCTGCCGGCGAATCCGGCTCCGGTTCAATATCCCTTGCGGCAGTCTCGGCGACTGGCTTTGCCGCCGTTTCCTGGCGCGAGGCGGCGAGCAGGCCGAGGCCGGCGCGCAGGGCGAGGGCGTTCTGTAGCTCGCTGCCGCCGCGCAGGGCGACGGGCACCAGACCGAATTCGCGCACCCGCTGTACCAGAGCCGTCACGTCGAGCTCCGGCCCGCCCGGCGGCAGCGCCCCCAGGTCGATGACCAGCGGAGCATTGCGGAAGAAGCCGGGCACTTGCCCGAATTTCTCCTGCAGCTGCCGGTCCAGACGATCGGCATCGGCATCGAGCAGGTGCAGGACCATCAGGGTCAGGGCGCTCCCCTTCAGTTCGCAGGCGGGGCGATTTTCACTCTGGCTTTCAGCTTTTTTCATCGATTCTCTGGTGAGCGTTCCGGTGCCGGGAGTCTGTTACGGAGGGAGCTACTTATACACCTTTTAGCGGTCCGACCTCAAGCCCTAAGTACTGAGATAAAACTCATACGGGCATCACTGCGCGTCTTCTTCCCGCAGCCGGGTGTCGATCAGCACCTCCGCCTGCAGGGTGCGGTGGACCGGGCATTTTTCGGCGATTTCGAGCAGGCGCTGGCGCTGCTCGCCGGAAAGCGCGCCTTTCAGCTCCAGCTCCCGTTCGAAGCGGTCGATCTTGCCATCCTTTTCCTCGCAATGTTCGCAGTCCCTGGCGTGGATTTTTTCATGCCGCAGCCGGACTATCGCCGACTCCAGCGGCCACTGCTTGCGCCGGGCGTACATCTGCACCGTCATGCCGGTGCAGGCGCCGAGGGCGGCCTGCAGATAGTCGTAAGGCGAGGGGCCCTGGCCGCTGCCCCCATAGGCTTCAGGTTCGTCGGCCACCAGGGCGTAGCCGTTGGCGAAGAGGTCGGTGCGGAAGCCTTCGGCCCCGGTGCGCGCCGTCACCCGGTTGTCGATCACCTCGGCCGGCACCGCCGCCTCTTCCGCCATCTCCAGGTAGCGCCTGACCCAGACGGCGATCATCTCCCCGGCATAGCGGGAGTCCTCCCGGCGGGAGAGGAGGTGGTCTGCCGGGTCGAGGGAGATGAAGCTCTTCGGGTGTTTGGCCGCCTGGTAGATTTCGGCGGCGTTGTCGATCCCCACCACCATGTCCCTGGGCGAGTGCAAGACCAGCAGGGCGGCGCCAAGGCGGGCGACCTTCTCCCGGGTCTGCTGCGTCTCCAGATCGTCGAGGAATTCCCGGCGGATGTCGAACTCGCGGCCGGCGAGACTGACCTTCGCCTCGCCGGCGCGCTCGATCTCCTCGCGGGCTTCCTTGAACAGGGCGGCGACGTGACGGGGATGGGCAGGGGCGGCGATGGTGGCGACGGCGGCGACCGAGGAGATCGCGCCGGTGGCTTCCAGCACCGCCGTTCCCCCCAGGGAGTGGCCGACGAGGATGCGCGGCGCCTGATAATTTTCTTCGAGGAAACGGGCGGCGGCGATGAGGTCGCGCACGTTGGAGGAAAAGGTGGTCGCGGCGAATTCCCCTTCACTCTCGCCGAGGCCGGTGAAGTCGAAGCGCAGGACGGCGATCCGCTGGCGGCTGAGGGCCCGGGCGATGTGCATCGCCGCGGCGAGGTTCTTGCCGCAGGTGAAACAGTGGGCGAAGAGGGCGTAGGCCAGCGGCTGCTCGTCCTCCGGCAGATCGAGCAGCGCCGCCAGCTGCACTCCCTGTTCATTGGCAAAAGTGATTTTTTTCTGCTTCATCCTTCCCTCCCGAAGTTCCGAATCCCGGTCCTGAAACTGCGCCGACAACAGATCGCAGCCAAAAGTTCAGTGTTCTTTTTGTCCTCGCATGGCTTTTCGCCTCCTGACGGCCTCGAGGAGCTTTCTGGCAAGCAGGGGGAAGAGGCCGAGCAGTGCAAAGGAGAGCAGCAGGCCGGGCGAAAGGATGCCGGAGAGCGATTCGAGCCGGCCGAGCCGGGTGCCGGCGTTGACGTAGACCAGGGTGCCGGGAATCATCCCGACCTGGCTGACCAGATAGTAGACGCCGGTGCGCATGGGGGTCAGCCCCATGGCCAGATTGATGAGGAAGAAGGGGAAGATCGGCACCAGGCGCAGGGAAAAGAGGTAGAAGGCCCCTTCCCTGGCCACCCCCTCATTGATGACCCGCAGCCGGTCGCCAAACCTGCTCTGTACAAAATCGCGCAGGATGAAGCGGGAGGCGAGAAAGGCCAGGGTGGCGCCGATGGAGCTGGCGAAGGAGATAACCACGAAGCCGACCCCCAGCCCGAACAGCGCCCCGCCGGCCAGGGTCATTACCACCGCGCCGGGCAGGGAGAGGGCGGTCACCAGGATGTATATTCCCATGTAGGTGGCAATGGTGCGGACGG
Organism: Desulfuromonadales bacterium; assembly: GCA_035620395.1. Lineage (NCBI taxonomy): Bacteria > Pseudomonadati > Thermodesulfobacteriota > Desulfuromonadia > Desulfuromonadales > Desulfuromonadales bacterium. The sequence goes on from DASPGW010000212.1 coordinate 11,827, forward strand.
GATGGACGGCGTAGATCTCCGCGAAGGCCTGCTGGCGTGACTTGAGATAGCCGAGGGTCAGGTACTGCTGCAGGTCGAAGGCGAAGAAGGCGCCGACCAGTCCGGCGATCAGCAGGAGGATCAGGATTCTGGAGAGCTTGCGGTGCATCGAAGCGAACCTTTCCGGTCGTTTAATGGCAGGGAAAGATTACCACGCCCGATAATCATCCACCAGACCAAAGAAGGCGGCCCAAACCGCCGACAAAAAGGCCGCTCCCGGCAGGTAAGCGGCCTTCATTACTCAATGTCGGGAAGCGGTCGTCAGAGAACCAGCATGGCCAGACCGTAGCCGACCAGGCACGCCGAGATGACGCCGACCAGGCCGGGCAGCATGAAGCTGTGGTTGAAATAGTACTTGCCGATCTTGGTCGTGCCGGTGACGTCGAAGTTGACGGTGGCGATATCGGACGGATAGTTGGGGATGAAGAAGTAGCCGTAGCTCGAGGGCATGATGCCGATCAGCAGTGCCGGCGGCAGTCCCAGGGCCAGCCCGACCGGCAGCATCATCCGGCAGGTGGCGGCCTGGCTGTTGATGACCACCGAGACGACGAACATGGCCAGGGCAAAGGTCCAGGGGTAGAGGTTGACCATTTCGGTGATACCGGCCTTGAAGCTCGGCATGGCGTACTGGAAGTAGGTGTCGCTCATCCAGGCGATGCCGAAGATGGCGATGGCCGCCACCATGCCCGACTTGAAGACCACCCCGTCCGGGACCTTGGCCGACTTGGTTTTGGTGACGATCAGGATGATGCCGCCGAAGGCGAGCATCATCATCTGGATGATGACATCCATCTTGATCGGCTTGTCGCCCACATGGAGGGTGCGGATGCCGGGGACCATGGCGATCACCACGATCACCGCCAGCGCCAGCAGAAAGAGCAGAACGGAGTTGCGGGCCGAGGCTGGGAGCTTCTCACCCAGGGTGGTCGCCGTGGTGTTCCGGATCCGCTCGCCCCAGACCGGGTCGGCGAGGCGGCGCTGGTATTCGGGATCCTCATGCAGCTCGACGCCCCGGCGCATGCTGTAGAAGGCCATACCGAGCGTGCCGAGGAAGGTCGCCGGGACGGTGACGGCGAGAATGGACATGAGCGAGAGGCCCTCGGCCACACCGGCCATCTGCGAAAGGTAATAGACGACGGCGGCCGAGATGGGGCTGGCGGTGATGCCGAGCTGCGAGGCGACCGAGGCGGCGGCCATCGGCCGCTCGGGACGGATGCCGTTTTTCAGGGCGACGTCGCCGATGATCGGCATGATCGAGTAGACCGCATGGCCGGTGCCGAGCATGAAGGTCATGGTCCAGGTCACCAGGGGCCCGATCAGGGTAACGAGCTTGGGCCGGGAGCGCAGCATCCGCTCCGCCACCTGGAGCATGAACTTGAGTCCGCCGGCGGCCTCCAGGGCGGCGGCGCAGGTGACCACCGCCATGATGATCAGCATCACCTCGATCGGGGGACTGGTGGGGGGCATCTTGAAGACGAAGACTTCGACGGCCAGGCCGATGCCGGAGATCACGCCGAGGCCGATGCCGCCGTAGCGGCTGCCGAGGTAGAGCATCAGCAGCAGAAACAGAAACTGGATGTACAACATGACCCTTCTCCTTTGTGCTGGGGGTTGCGGGACGACCCGTCTGGCGCCCTGTTGGTCTGGCCTTCCCTTCCTGAGAACCAGCTTACCCCCCTGAAGAAGCCAGGTAAATATTTGAGAAGTTTAAAGATTTGAGATTTTTACGGTGATTTTGGTGATTGTGCGCACGGCGGGATTAACAGTCAGCGGCGGCGGAAATAGCGCCGTTCCGGGCGGCCGACGACGCCGTAGAGCAGGTCGGCGGCAAGAAAGCCTTCAGCGATGAGCTGCTCCAGGTAGCGACGGGCGGTCGAGCGGGTGACGCCGATGCGCTCGCCCACCTCTTCGGCATTCAGGTCACGGACCTCCGCCGGCTCGAAGACCTGACGCACCTTGCGCAGGGTCAGGGGATCGATCCCCTTCGGCAGTGTCGTCTCCTCGGTCTCATGGGCGGAGTGGGCGCGCAGCAGCCGGTCGACATCCTGCTGTTCCAGGGTCCCCCCCAAGCGCATGCGGGCGGCATATTCGCGGTATTTGAGGAGAGCCTCCTGAAAGCGGGGGAAAAAGACCGGCTTGATGACGTAGTCGTAGACCCCGCCGCGCAGGGCTTCCTGCAGGGAGGCCATCTCCCGGGCGGCGGTGATGAGAATAACGTCGGTCGGGGCGGCCCCGGCACGCAGTCGCCGCAGCAACTCCAGGCCGCTCCCCTCGGGAAAGAAGAGGTCGAGGAGCACCAGGTCGGGCGCCAGCACCTCGACCATCTCGGCCGCATCGGCCAAGGTATTGGCAATCCCCACCACCTCGAAGCCTTCGGTCTTCTCGGTGAAGCGGCGGTGCAACTCGGAGATGCGCAGGTCATCCTCGACGATCAGGACGCGGATCGGACTCTCGCTGGTCATATGCCATTCCTCCTGTCAGGATTTTCCTTCCCCCGTCGCTCCTCCCTGCCCTTCGGAATGATCACCGTGAAGAGCGCGCCGCCCAGCTCCCCCCTGGCAAAGGTGATCTCGCCGCCGAGAGCATCGAGGGCCCGGCGCAGCAGGTAGAGACCCATGCCGCGGCCGGCGTTGCGGTGGGTGGTCACTCCCTTTTCGAACAGGCGGTCGGCCACCGCCGGCGAAACGCCGCCTCCCGAGTCTTCCACCTCGATGATCAGGTCCGAACCGAGATCGGTCAAAAAAAGCCGCACCCCGCCTTCACCGCCCGCCTCGCGCACCGCCTCGAAGGCATTGTCGATCAGATTGCCGAGCACCGTGACCAGGTGCTCGCGCTCGAGGTGCGGCGGCAGGTCGGCGAAGGTACTCTCCGGATCGAGGTGGAAGTCGATCTTGAGCTCGCGCGCCCGGTTGAACTTGCCGAGGATGATGCCGGCCACCACCGGGTCGGGGACCGCCCTGGCCAGGGTGCGGATCAAATCCTGGTAGCCGCTCGCCTCGGTCATGATCAGCTCGAGGGCTTCCTGGTGGGCGCCGATCTGGATCAGACCGGCGATGGTGTGCAGCTTGTTGGAGTACTCGTGGGTCTGGGCGCGGAGCAGTTCAGAGTACTGCTGCATATGCGAAAGCTCGCGGGTCAGCCGGTCGAGCTCATCCTTGGGACGGAAGCTGGCCACCGCGCCGGAAGCCGCGCCCTCGCCGCCGAGGGGGAGGACGTTGACGAGCATGGTGCGCCCCGCCAGCGGCATCTCCTGGTCGAGTATCTGCTCGCCGCCGGCCAGGGCCCGCTCCAGCTCCGGGCAGGGGCAGATTTCGGCCAACGGTCGGCCACGCAGGTCTTCCAGCGGGTTGCGGGACAGGTAGCTGCGCGCTGCCTGGTTGACCAGAGTCAGCCGTCCGGCGCCGTCGACGGCCACCACCCCCTCGCGGATGGCGCCGATGATGGCGTTGCGCTCCAGGAACAGGGCGGCGATCGCGTGCGGTTCCAGGCCGAAGATGGCCGCCTTGAGACCCTTGGCGATGACGATGGCGCCGAACACCCCGAAAAACAGCACCACTGCCACGTAGCCGAGAATCTCCCGCTGCTGGCCCCGCACCTCTGCTTCGATATCCCGCAGCAGATAGCCGACCGAAACGAAGCCGAGCACTTCACCGCTCTCGCCGCGGACCGGCACGAAGCCGCGCAGAGACGGCCCCAAGGTGCCCGTTGCCCGTGAAACGTAGGTTTCGCCCTCCTGCACGGCCCGCTCGAAATCGCCCCCGACGAAGGGCTGCCCGATCCTCTCCGGGTCCGGATGGCTGTAACGGATGCCTTGCCGGTCCCCCACCACGATGAACTCGGCGCCGGTAGAGCCGCGCACCTCTTCCGTCAGTGCCTGAATGCCGCCGGGATCGCCGGCAGCCAGCCCCTGGCGGACAATCGGGTTGAGGGCGACGGCGCGGGCCAGCGCCAGGGTCTTGTTGCCGATCTGCTGCTGCAGGATGTTGCTGGTAAAATCGGAAAAGAGCGCCCCGTTCAGGCTCACCAGCAGCACCAGCAGGCCGGTGACCAGCAGGCTGAGCTTGAGCTGCAGGCTGCGGGGGAGCAGCCGGTCGATCTGTTCAAAAATAGAGGGCAAGCGTCGTCTCCGGACCAGGGGATGTGGCCGAGTTGTTAGTCTACCCAAAAAAGGGAGCGGAAGCCACACTTGAGGCCATTCACGTTTTAGCGGCCACCCTGGGTTGCGGTCTCCTCCTTTCTCATTTGTAATCTGTCTTGCTCTTTCCGTCTCCGGCAAGGATAATGAATGTTCAGGGCAGATGCCGACAAACGCCGTCCTTACCGATGAGAGTGCGCATGGAAGAAAAGCACCGGGCCTTCTGGTCACGGCTGCAGCCTCGCGGCCTGCAGGCGAAAATGGTCCTTCTCGTCGCGGGTCTGCTGGCCATCCTCGTGGCGTTGATCGGCTACGTCTTCTCGGGCATGCTCGCCCGGACGCTTGAGCAGGACATCGGCGAAAAGGCGATGGCGGTCGCCAGGTCCGTAGCCTCCATGCCGGAGATCAGCGATCTGGTTGCAGCCGGGGATCCCGACGGCCGGATCCAGGTGTTGGCGGAGGACATCCGGAAAAAGACCGGCGCCGGATTTGTTGTCGTCGCCGACCGGGAAAGGCGCCGCTTCTCCCATCCCAATCCCGCCCTGATCGGCCAGATCAGCGCGTCGACCGACAGCCCGCCGGTGCTGAATGAGGGGAAATCCCTGATCTCGACCCGACTTGGCTCCATAGGCGTATCCATCCGGGGGAAGACGCCGGTAATCGGCAAAGACGGCGACGTCATCGGCTATGTGTCCGTCGGCTATCTGTACAGCGAGGTGCAGCGGATCACGCAGGAGGCCCGGCGCAAGATTCTTCCCTGGGTGTTTCTGGTGATTCTGATCGGGGTCACCGGCGCCATTTTTCTTGCCCGGGGGTTCAAAAAAGCGATCTTCGGCCTGGAACCGGACGAGATTGGCGCCCTGTTCCAGGAACGCAACGCCATCCTCGAGTCGATCCGGGAAGGAGTCATCGCGCTGGACGGCCGCGGACGGGTGTCGTTGTTCAACCAGGCCGCACTCCATAACCTCGGCATGCCGGCCGCGACGCCGGTCGCCGGCAGGGATATCCGGGAGGTCTTTGCCGAGACGCCGATGCAGGAGGCGTTCGCGGCCGGAAAGCCCCAGTTCGACCGGGAACTCGATGTCGCCGGCCAGGAGATGATTTTCAACATCGTCCCCATCTCCGGCCAGGGGAAGAATACCGGCCTGGTGGCCAGCTTCCGGCGCAAGGACGAAATCGACCGGATGGCCCGGGAACTTTCCCGGGTGCAGGAATATTCCGAGATGCTGCGCTCCCAGACCCACGAGTATTCCAACAAGCTCAACCTCATTGCCGGCTTTATCCAGTTGGGGGCCACCAGGGAGGCCCTGGAGCTGATCACCCGGGAGTCGTCCGACTACCAGGATCTGATGAACTTTCTCAATGAGGCCGTCCCCGACCCGGTGCTCTCGGCCATCATCCTGGGCAAGTTTTGCCGGGCCCAGGAGCTGAAAATCCGTTTCCGGGTCGATCCGCAGAGCCACATGGCCGACGTCCCGGGCTGGCTGAACCGGGAAAAAATCGTCACCATCCTGGGCAATCTGCTCGACAACGCCTTCGATGCCGTACAGCAGAAGGAAGAAGCTGACCGGGAGGTGCGGCTGTCGATGACCGATCTCGGCCGCGACCTGGTGTTCGAGGTGGAGGATGCGGGAAAGGGGATCGATCCCGATACCGCGCCGAGGATTTTCGAGCGGGGCTTTTCCACGAAAAACCTACCCGGGCGGGGCGTCGGACTTTCTCTGGTCAAGGACACCCTCGCCGACCTGGGAGGCGAGATTCTGCTGGGGAGCAGCGAGTTGGGGGGTGCCCTGTTCACGGTTATTCTACCCAAGAGGAGCCGGAGTTGAACGTGGAGCCGATCAGCGTCCTGGTGGTCGAAGACGATCCGGGGAGTTCGGAAATTCACCGGCGTTTCACCGAGAAGGTGGAGGGTTTCAAGGTCATCGGCATCGCCAACGACCTGGCGAACGCCGAGGAGCTGGTGGATATCCTCAAGCCGCAGCTCATACTGCTCGACCTGCATTTTCCCGAGGGAAGCGGCATGGATCTGCTCTGGAAGATCCGGTCCCGGCATCAGGAGACTGACTTCATCCTGATCACCGCCGCCAGAGAGATTGCGCGTTTGAAGGAGGCCATGCGCGGCGGGGCTTTCGACTACATCATCAAACCGGTGGTTTTCGCCCGGTTCAAAGAGTCGCTGGGGAAATATCGCGACCATCTCAGCCAGCTCGCTGTCGCCGCCAGCCTCGAACAGCGCGACGTGGATCGCCTGCTGCATGTGGCGCCGGCGCCGGCGACCAGAGAGGCGGGACTCCCCAAGGGGATCGATCCGCTGACCCTGGAGAAGGTCCGCCGGATCTTTGCCGGCCCGGGGGGAAAGGGCGTCTGCGCCGAGGAACTGGGAGCCCTGGTGGGGATCAGTCGGCCGACGGCCCGGCGCTACCTGGAGCATCTGGTGGCCACCGGTTTTCTCCACGCCGACCTGGTCTACGGCACGGTGGGACGCCCCGAGCGCCGCTATTTTCGCTCATGATCCCTTCGCCCAGACCAGGAAGAACCGGCCCAGTACCGGCACCAGCAGAAAGAGGGTAAAGATTCTCACCACGTGCAGAAACGCCACGACGGCGGTGTTGTACCCTTCCGTCTGGGCCAGCAGACTCATTCCCGACATCCCCCCCGGCGAAAACCCGAAGAGCGCCGTCGCAAAATCGATCATTCCGAGCCGCTGGGCGAGATAGGCCATGAGGACGGCGACGCTGAGCAGGACAACGGTGCTCAGGATGGCCATCGGCAGCACCTGACCGCAGAGGGTGAGGAAAGAGCGGTCGAAGGTCATGCCCAGCGAAATACCCAGCACGATCTGAATCGCCGTCGCCGCAGCATCCGGAAGGACGAACCTGCCCGGCAGAACGATGGCGGTCAGCCCCGCTCCGAGCATCGAGCCGACCACCGCCCCGCCGGGAATCCCCACCTTTTTCGCCACCACCCCGCCGACGGCGCCGAAAATCACGATGAACAGCATTCGTTCCATACGCATACCGCCTGTCAAAAATACATTGCCGGCGGTTTCCGCCTGGCAACGTTAGCTCCCTCTTCACCACGGACCCGTGGTCTAACCGAAGACGATGAAAAAAACATCTCACGCCCGCTCCTTTCAGTCGCTAGAGACGCGGAGAACGCAGAGAAAATCTGTTTTCTGTCTTCCTCTGTGTTCTCTGCGCCTCCAGTGAGCGAAGCGAACGGGCGTGAAATGGTTTTTCTTGCAGCAGCCTCACTCCGCCTCGCCGGCGGCGACAACCGCCGCATCTGCGGGAACGTCCGCCGGGGCGGGAATCTGACCGGCGACCAGCTTGTTGAGGAACAGCGGGGCGAAGACGACCAGCAGGGACAGGACCCAGAGGATTTTGACGATGGGGCTCGCAAAGAGGATGCCGATTTCGCCGCCGCTGATGGAGAGCGCCCGGCGCAGGCTGTCTTCCATCAGCTCCCCGAGGACAAAGCCGAGGACCACCGGTGCCATCGGATAGTTCAGGGTGCGCAGGATATAGGCGAAGACGCCGAGGCCGATCATCACCAGCAGTGAGAAGGTGCTGCCGTTGACGGAGAAGACGCCGAGGACCGAGAGCACGACGATGCCGGGGATGAGGATCCAGTCGGGAAGCTGGAGGACCTTGGTGAAGATCTTGACCATCGGCAGGTTCATCACCAGCAACGCCGCCGTGGCGATGTACATGGAAGCGATGACCCCCCAGACCAGCGCCGGCTGCTGCTCGAAGAGGAGCGGGCCGGGGTTGATGTTGAAGAGCATCAGTGCCCCGAGGAGGACGGCGGTGGTGCCGCTGCCGGGGATGCCGAGGGTCAGCATCGGCACCATGGCGCCGCCGACCGAGGCGTTGTTGGCCGCCTCCGGCGCCGCCAGGCCGCGGAAATCACCCTTGCCGAAGGTCCCTTCCCGGTCGACCAGGCGCTTTTCCGTCGAGTAGGAGATGGCGCTCGCCACCGAGGCGCCGGTGCCAGGAAGGACCCCGACGATGAAACCGATGACGGTGGAGCGCAGGATCGTCCACTTGCAGAGCATGAGCTCCTTCCAGCTGACCATGACCCGCCCGACCTTGGTGATCTTCACCCCGCCGGCGTGCGAGTGCTCCAGAAGGAGCAGGACCTCGCTGATGGCGAAGAGGCCGACGACCACGGTCAGGAACTCGACCCCGTCGTACAGTTCCGGCTCGCCGAAGGTATAGCGCAGCACGCCGGTGGTCGAGTCGACGCCGACGACCGCCAGCATCAACCCGAGGCAGGTGCCGATCAGGCTCTTGGCCGGGCTGCTCCCCATCATCGAGGTGAGGGTGGCGAAGGCGAAGACCATCAGGACGAAGTATTCGGCCGGCCCGAAGCTGATGGCGAGCTTGGCCAGCAGCGGGCCGAAGAAGGTCAGGCCGACGATGGAGAGCATCCCGCCGATGAAGGAACTGATCCCCGAGAGGGCCAGGGCCGGGCCGGCCAGCCCCTTCTTGGCCAGCGGATGGCCGTCGAGGGTGGTGATGACCGCGCCGGCGTCGCCGGGGACGTTAAGGAGAATCGAAGAGACACGCCCCCCGAATTCCGCACCCATGTAGACCGCCATCAGCAGAATCAGGGTGGAGTCGGCCGGCAGCCCGGCGGCGTAGGCGATCGGCAGCAGGATGACGACGCCGTTGATGGGGCCGAGACCGGGGAGAGCCCCCATCATGGTGCCGATGAAGCCCCCGGCCAAAGCCAGGGCAAGGTTGACCGGAAGGAGCGCGACGCTGAAGCCTTGCAACAGATGTCCAAAAGTGCCCATGTCAGCCTCCATTCCCGGCAAATATAGTTCCCGCGGGAAGCGGAATCTCGAGCAGGGTGTTGAACAGCCCGTAGCAGGCCAGGGCCAGCCCGACCCCCGTGAGCAGCCCCTGGAGCCAGCTCCCCTTGAAGAGTCGGGCGATGAGCATGACGGCGATGATGGTGGAGAGGATGAAGCCAAGCCAGCGGAAGGTCATCTGGTAGAAAACCAGGGTGGCGATCAGCAGGCCTGCCTGGCCCAGCACCCGGCCGCCGGGGAGCTTGACTTCCTGCGGTTTGAGCAGCATCCAGATCGCCATGACCGCCAGCACCGCGGCCAGCAGCAGGGGATAGGGGCGTGGTCCGAGCGGGTCGTAGGAAAAGGGTGCGACGATGCCCCAGCCTGCGCCGCCGAAGACAGCGGCGAGACCGAGGAGGAAAAGTCCGAACAGTCGATCCGTCATCCGGTTCATTTGATCAGCCCCGCTTCTTTGGCCAGCGTCCGGAACTCGGCGACCTGCTGCTTGACAAAAACGTCGAACTCCTTGCCGATCTTGGTGTAGGGATAGAGCCCGCGATCTTCACGCTCCTTGGCGAATTCGGGGGTTTTCGCCAGTTGGGTCAGCTTGTCGATCCACCACTTGTATTCTTCGTCCGATACCTTGGGCGGCAGATAGTAGCCGCGCCAGATCGTCCAGACGACGTCGTGCCCCTGTTCTCTGGCGGTCGGAAATTGGCTGAATTTTCCCGGGAGCCGCTCATCGGAGAGGACCGCCAGCACCCGGAATTTGCCGGAATCGAGCTGCCCGGCAAGCTCGGAGACATCTCCGGGATAGACCTTGATGTGGCCGCCGAGCAACGCGGTCAATGCCTCGCCGCCACCCTCGAAGGCGACGTAACGCATGCTCCTCGGGTCGACGCCGGCCGACTTGGCCAGTAGGGCCGACTTCATCCAGTCCTGGCTGCCGACGGAACCGCCGGAGCCCAGGGGGATCGCTCCGGGGTTTTTCTTGAGGTCGGCCAGCAGTTCACCCAGAGTCTTCCAGGGGGCATCCTTGAGCACCACCACCGCACCATAGTCGGCCCCGAGGCCGGCGAGCCAGCGAACGGCGTTCTCATCATATTGCCCGAACTTGCCCTGGGCCAGGTTCAGCACCGAGCCGGTGCTCACCGCGGTGATTACGTTGGCATCCTTGCTGCGCAGGCCGATGATGTGGTTGTAGGCCACCGCGCCCACCCCGCCGGGCATGAAGGTGACCAGCATCGGCTTTTCCAGCAACTTGCTATGCAGCAGGGAGTTGGAGACCATTCGGCAGGTCAGGTCGAAACCGCCGCCCGGTTTCGCCGGGGCAAGACATTCCGGCTTGGTCGGCTGATAAGCGAAGGACGGCTGGACGAGGCAGGCGGCAAATGCTGTTGCCAGGAGAAGAGACCCGATTGTTTTCATTTTTTCCTCCTTCGGTGCTGGGGATGGGATGGCTGGGTAGAGTCCCTTAAACCATCGTTTGAAAACATCCTATAGGCGCCGTTGAAGGGAGTAAAGTATACGAACTTAATGTGGTTATTGTTGTTTACGAGCATTCTGCTCATACTGTCCACGCGGAATCTTTTCACGCGCAGGAAGCGGGCGGATTCCGCGTTCTTGATTTTGCCGACTGGCGGCCGTATAGTCGAGGTCTCTCCCCCGAAGCCTGAAGGATCGCATGCACGAGGTCGGGATCACCCGCAGCATCGTCGAGATCGCCGAGCGCACCGCCCGTGAGCAGGGGGCGGCAAGGGTGCTTTCTGTCACCGTGGCGATCGGCGCTCTCTCCGGCGTCGTCCCCGAGGCGGTGGAATTCTG
>DASPGW010000213.1 GCA_035620395.1 Desulfuromonadales bacterium
CTGCTCATCCGCAAGCTCAAGCGGGTCGAAGGGGATGGCCGGGGATTGCTGCTGCTCGATCAGGAACTGGGACAGCGGGTCTTTGTCCCGCCTGCGGCCACGGGAGCCTGACACCGGAAAACCAGAAACCCGCAGAAAGGGTCTGCAGTTGCGGGCCCTTTCGTTCAGCAGGGCAGCAGTTGACAGGCTCCGTTTGTCGGTTAAAAGGAACAACAGGCTGCAGCAGCGATCTATCGGAGCGAAGGAGACACTTGCATGTTCGAAAAAATCGATGTTCAGGAGGCGATAAAACGCTCCATCCAGACAGAAAAGAATGCCATGGATTTTTACCATCGTAGCGCCGGGCATATGGGACGCCAGGAAGCCAGAAAGATCTTCGAATTGCTGGCGAGCGAGGAGCGGGAACATGCCGCCTGGTTCTACCACGTCTACCAGGGGGGTGACATCCCGGATTTCGACGCCTTCATGGCCGCCGATCCGATGCAGGATTCAGACTGGCTCACCGACCTGGAGAGGATCCTGATGTCGGATTTCAACGAGCGCCGGGCGATGGAACTCGCCATGGAAAAGGAACTGAAGCTGGAAAAGAGCCTGCGCGATATGGCCGCGAAAATCGGGGACGAAAAGGTGCGCAAGGTCTTCGAGGCCAATGCCGAATCGACCCACAACCACTACCTGCTGATCGAATCCGAGTACGCACGACTGATGGGAATGGTTCATGAAACCGACATTGACACCTACGTAAGGGAATGACCGTCCAGGCCGGGAGACGATCATGAGCGACGGCTTCGACTTCCACAGCTTTGCCATGGAGACAGAACGGACGGCGACCGCCCTGCTGAGCGATGCGCAATCGGACGACGAGCTGATTCAGGCTTGCCGCGTTGTGCAGGAAATGGCCGAAACGGCCCTGGTCCGCTTTCGGGGCGAGGCTCCCCTCATCGCCTGCGGCCCGGGATGCGCTCACTGCTGTGTGGTCAATGTGGCAGTCCTGCGGCCTGAAGCCGCCACCATCGTCGCCTATCTGGAGCGCAAACTCTCTGCCAGCGAGCTTCTTGCGCTGCAGCAGAAGATCGACGCCCTGCATGCCGCCATCCGCTGGCTCGACGAGGAGGAACGCATCCGCCGGAGACAGTCCTGTGCCCTGCTGGACGAAGCCGGAACCTGCAGCGTCTATCCCGTCCGGCCCCTGCTCTGCCGGGGGATGACCTCCATCGATCCGGAAACCTGCCGTCAGGCCATCGACCTGCTTCCCCTGGGAGACGCACCGCCGGTGACCGTCAACCTCTTCCAGTCGTTCCTCTTCCATCAGGCTTTTATCGCCCTGGCGCGGGCCATGGAGAATGCCGGGCTCGAGAACAGAAGTCAGGAAATGACCGCGGCGATAAAAGGGCTTCTGGACGAACACCACCACTGACGGCCACGAGAGTTCGCCCGGCACTGAAAGACCGGATGTGCTAAAATATAAATGAAATAAAGAGGTTCTTTGAAAACTCTGGAATGTGCGATTCCTTCTCGCGTCAGTTTCGTCAGCACGAAAGTCGTACGTCCCCGGCCAGAACCGCGGTGAGCCTGCCCGCCTTGGAGCGGGACGCCTGAAACGGTCTGCAGGGTATGGTGAGTGGTTTCCGGGCGAATGACAACAGGAGGGTCGGCACTCCGGAGTTGCATGCCGCCACCAGGGGGCGGGGGCTTTTGCGGAGGGCATTTGAAGGTGCTATAATAAGAGTGCAAGAAAGGAAAGTTGTTCTTTGACAGGTTTGGGATGCGGGTACCTTCTCCACTCGGCGCAGATCGGAAAACTGCAAACACCGGATTCCGAGATGACGGCGCCAGCGATGATGGTTGCGACGGCTTATGGTATCCATGGGTAAGGCGCCGAGGCCGCTTTGGCCTTGGAGGAAATCCGTGATCGAATTGCGTGAGAGAGCGTCCCACATCCCTGCAAAATGAGATGCCGGGGTTATGCGGTCCAACGACAGAAGCCGTGTCATCCCATCCGCCGTGGGCGTATAAACCCCCGGAAAAAGGCAGAACTTGAAAGGTGCACCGTTGAGCCGGGCCCGCGAGGAGCCGGATTGACGCCTCCCAGTAAGGTTTAAGCCGACGGATTGGTGGAAAGCCGACCGTAGTAAACCGGCCTCTCAGTTATTGGAAGCCCCGGGCAACCGGGGCTTTTCGTATTTCGGGTCATGCGGCCAAGAGGGTATTGCCGGCGCCGGCCGCACTACAGAAAGGAGGTAGCTCATGACGCGCCAGGATTACGAAAATATCTGCCATGCGGCCTTCTGGGGAGAAGAGCGCATAATCGAAAACCGTGCTCTGCACGAAGCAGGGCGGGTTTTCAACTGCAGGGCCGACACCTTCAACGTCAAGGTGGGCGGCGAGTGGCGCCAGTGGGGACGGCAGGTGTGCGATGAATCCGGCCCCGAAGGACGAGCGGCCTGAACTTTTTAAGACGGAGAATTTTCCGGAAGGGGCAAAAGTGGGAAGAGCGAGCCGCGGGTTCGTTTTTTTCTCCGGCCGACCCTTGCGACGTCTCCTCAAAAAAAACCGGTCAAGGGAGGAGGCGTCCCGTTGACCGGTTTGAAACAGTTAGGTTGTTTGAAGAAGAAGGGCTCGCCGGCCCGCCTGCCACAACAGGCCTTTGATGGTTCCAACTATAATTCGGCGGGACCGGAATTTCCACGTGGATACTCGTGGAAATTTGGTGCGGATGAAGTATTCCCCCACTGTGCATCTGCACACTCGGTCCGCTCAGGGCTGAGCTTTCCCAGCAGCCGATTTCGGCACCGGGACCGGAAAAGTTAAAGGCTACAGCTTCGTTCAGAAAAGGACCCCGGAGGGGGCAAGGTCGTCAGAGGGAGGCTCGCCGTAGACTTCCTGATGCATCTTGCGCATGCAGTCCCTGGCCTGTCGGCCCCGGCAGTAGTCCTGGAGAAAAACGCTGTGCAGATAGACTCGCGAGAAGCGTATCTTTTTGAAATAGGAGCAGCTATCCTGATTTTCGCAGCCAACCATGCGACCCTCCGCGAGAAAAGCCATATAAAGCACTGTCGGCAAGTCTAGCGGAAACAATCTTACTTTTTTCTTACACCGACGAACTAATCGTTGTGGACCCTTGTCCTCGGAGAAAAAAAGGGCCCCCGCATGGAGAGCCCCTTTGTCTGCAACCGCCGGCCACATGCACGACGCCGTTTATTTGTCCCTCTTTTCCGTCAACTCCGGGTAAGGCCACCCTTCCTGCCCCTTCTCGAGGATGAGAAGCCGCGCCGGCGCAATTCCTTTACCCAGAAGGTAGTCATAGGAACGCTTGGCGCCCCCCTCGCCTCGCGGGCAGACGATGACGATGGGATCTCCGTTTGCCTGCAACTGCGGCAGGAATCCATCGAGCCGGGCGCGCTCCTCGTCGGATTTGACCGGATAGGCGTAGGTGGGCACGGCACCCGGGATGTGATGTTCGCCGAACTCCTGTTCGACCTGAATGTCGAGCAGGGTAAGCGCTTGCTTGCTCTCGATCCTGGCCTTGAGCGCCTCGGCGGTCAGGTAATTGTAGGAACCCTTCTCGGCCGCCACCGCCGACACGCTCCAACCGGCCGTCAGCGCCACCACAGCCAGCAAGAACAATACACTCAGCCTCTGCATGATAGAACCTCCCGAAGAAATTTTTGGCGAAGTCTAACATCACCTGCAGGGCAAAGAAAAATTCGAAAAACAAATGTGTTTTTGCTTTTCAATCGCTTCTTCCTATGAACTGGACTGGCCAGGGCGGCGGAAAATCAAACCGGCGCCCTTTTTCGTCAAGGGAAAGAAGGGCTGCCACTCTTTCACCCTGTTCTTCCCTGTTCACGCTTCCCCTGCCGACTGTTTTCCGCTATCCTCGCATTCCGGCGGCGCACGGCCGGGGAGCGTCCCACGCACCGAGAACCGCAAACCACCACCCGACCGGGAGTGGCGCCGTCAGACCGGCGTCGGACCAACCCCATGCAGCCAGTGACCGCGCCGCCGGCGCCTGACATCCTCTACGTCGACGATCACCTCGTCGTCGTCCACAAGCCGGCCGACCTGCTGGTTCACCGCAGCCCGATCGACCGGCGTGAGACCCGTTTCGCCCTGCAGCTGGTCCGCGACCTGATCGGCCGGCGGGTCTACCCGGTACACCGCCTCGACCGGCCGACCTCAGGCGTCCTCCTTTTCGGCCTGACCCCGGAGGCGGCACAGACGCTCTGCCAGTCCTTTATCGATGGCGAGGTGGTTAAAACCTACCTGGCGGTGGTGCGCGGCGTGACGGCGGCCGAGGGAGTCATCGACCATCCTCTGCGCGAAGAACCGGACCGCATTGCCGACCCCTTCGCCGCTCCGGACAAGGAGGCGCAGACAGCGATGACCGGCTATCGACGGCTGGCCGCGACAGAGCTCCCCTTCGCCGTCGGCCGCCATCCGACCAGCCGCTACTCCCTGGTCGAGGCCCATCCCCGCACCGGCCGCCGACACCAGCTGCGCCGGCACTTCAAACACATCTTCCATCCGATCATCGGCGACACGAAATACGGCGAGGGCCGCCACAATCGGCTCTTCCGCAAAGCATTCGACTGTCACCGCCTGCTTCTCGCCGCCGTCGAACTCACCTTCCCCCACCCGGCCAGCGGCCGGCCGCTCACCGTCTGCGCCCCGCCGGAAGCATCCTTTACCCGCCTCATCGACCAATTCGGCTGGCGAGAGGCACTGCCGGCGCGCTGGTGGGGTTGAGTACGACTCCCATCGGCACTGCCGTAACCGTTATAATAAAAGTAGAGAAATCTACTGAAACTACCACCTTTTCGGGTGGGGAAAGGAGTATTCCATGAAACGCGAGGAGTTCACAAAATGCTGTCAGGCAGCTGAAGAAGGGAACGAGATCTACCTGGAGAACCTGGGTAGCCACGAAAGCGGCAGACTCCTCTACTGCAGCGGCGACCGGTTCCAGGTCAAGGTCGGAGAGCAGCGCCAGGAATGGTCGCCAGCCCTGTGCGAGGAGAGCGGCAGCAGCAGCGAGCCTCCCGCCTAGACAGCCTTACTCACCGCCACCGCGCCGGGTTCCACCCCGGCGCCTCGCCCGGCAAAATCTCCGGCATCGGCTAAAATGTGAAAGCTGGCCCGAGGGACGAAGCATGCCACCTTCTGCGGAGGAATACTTTCATGGACAAGA
>DASPGW010000214.1 GCA_035620395.1 Desulfuromonadales bacterium
AGCACCTGCCTGGCACCCTCGAAATTGTTCTCATCGAGCAACTTGTAACCCAGGACCAGGTTCGATTTGTCCTTGATCGCCAGCGTGGAAGGGCTGTTGCTGGCAATCTGCCCGGTACGGTCGAGATACTGGCGTCCGTCCAGTTCCCTGCCGTCCCTTAACAGCGCGATACCCAGGTTGTAGGTCGTAAAGCCCTCCAGGCTTTTCGTACCCTGGAGCTCTTTCAGGATACGCGCGGCCTCAGCAAAGCGGCCGTTCGCCAGGAAGATTTGCGCGCGGAGGAAAGTCAGATCATCACGAATTCGTTCGGGCACGCTTCCTCGAATACGCTCAACGGCATGCAAGGCATTTTCCGGCTGGTCTTTCTGGAAATAGATTCGGGCCAGCCGGAAAATCGCCTCATTACGCACGGGTTCTTCGACATTCCCTTCGATGACTGCCGTGATGGCACGGCCGGCGCGATAGTGCATCCGGTAAGCGAGCTCGAAATCACCCACGGCGAACTCTGCGTGGTTGAGATGGGTGAAAAGCGAGTCGAGCTCGGGTTCATCGAGACCATGGAACTGCCCCAGTTCGGTGTCGAGCCGGGCAATCGAATCGAACCAGTCCCCCTGGAAGGCGTAATAGAGGGCCTCGCCGAAATAGAGGTCCTTCAGCTCCTTAGGAGCGGTCGTACTGGCCAGAACGATCCGTTCATTCGCAGCGAGGGTACTGGCCGCCAGCGAAGACGATGCGAACAACAGAGATGCCAGTAAAATGATTAGCCTGATCATAATGGTCTCGCAAAAACCAGGTTTGCCGCAGAGTTCACAGAGAAAGTCAAAAGACCTTGCAAAAGTTTTCTCTGCGTTCTCGGCGGTGAAAAAATCGATTTGTTACCAGTCCTTCAGCGTAATATCCTGACTAGCCAGAGTGAACTCGACGATCTTCGGCCCGACGTCCTTGGTCACATTGAAGCTCTCCGTTTTTCTGAAATCGGTGCCTCCCGCAGTTTTTCCGAGGAGAGTCACCTGCAGGTCGTGTTCGCCGGTCGTGATATTGCCGGTATAGATGCGCTGTACCCCACCTTTCTGCAGGGCTTCGAGTTCCTTGAAGGTATAGAGGTGCTGGGCTACCGGCTTGCCGCTCAGTTGGATCTCGACCGAATCGAGGCGGAACTTTTCACCATTGGCCAGAGACACGAAAACCGCGACCTGGGTATCGGATGGATACAGCAGCTTTTCCTCCAACCGGTTCAGTTCCGCCGCAATGCCGAGGGCATCGGCCTTGATTTCCTGAATCTGCTCATCCAGCCCCTTGATCTGTTCCTTGGTGACCTCCTGCGCGTAAGCGGGGAAGCTCAACAGAAGAATCGAAACCGCCGAAAGGACCATTTTCAGAGAGTTGCTCATCTTTTCCACCTTGCTTTCGAGTGTGTGACCAGTCCGACCTGTCGGACTGGTCTGAAACCAGAAACGATCTACATCATCCCGATCAGGTTGATGAACAGTCCCTGGTGCCGGAAATCCAGGTTGGTCAGATCGTCGGAGAAGTCGCTGAAGTTGTAGCCGGCACCGACCTTGATGTGGTTGCCCAGATGTCGGTAGAGACCGAGCAGGGCGCCGCTGCGCTGATCCTGGGCGTCCGGCAGGTCGAGCAACCGGGCCTCCACCAGGGCATCCCAGCGGTGGAGGAAGTGCCAGTCGGCGCGCACGACATAAAGATGCGCCCGGCTGCTGAAGAACTCCCGGTCTTCCCGATCCTGGCTCACCTCGCCGTGGCGGTAGGCGTACTTGCCGCCGACGGTCCACCTCGCCGTCAGGTCATACATGACGTCCACGGCCCCGATATGGCTGCGCTGGATCACGCCGGTCACCGGCCGGGTCAGGCTGCCAGCCACCTGTTCGGCCGCCGGCACGTTGTAGAAGTAGGTGTACTTGAACAGGGCATTCAGCCGGTCATGGTGAACGGGGCGATAGGCGTAGCCCAGTACCGCTTCCGTGTAGTCGCCGTCGAAAGCCTGGCCCAGGGAACTCTCGCTGTGGGCATAATTGAACTTGCCGAGGAGCCGCCAGTCCGGGGACAGTTGGTACCTGAGGCTGTTCTTCACCAGCCAGGTAGTGCGCTTGGAGGTGCTGGTATCCGGCTGTTCGGTATCGTCCACCCGGTACTCCAGGGCACTGGCGATCTTCAGCTTTTCGAAGCCGTAGCCGACGCTCACGCCGGCCGCCGTTCGCTTGAGTTCGGCCCCCGTCTGAAAGTCCTCGAGGGTGCCGAAGTCCAGGTTCGCACCCAGGTTGAGGCGGTCGGTGGGCGCGAGGTCGACGCCGGTGGAATGCATCAGGCCGGTCGGCACGTCGCCATGGGTATAGCGCTCTTCGAGGTAGATGCTGGCGCTGTCGGAATAACGGGTGCGGAAACCGGAAGCCAGATTCCCCTTCCTGGCGCGCAGCCCGTTGTCCGTGCGCTCGTTTTCGAGGGCATAGTTGAGGTAGAGATTGGTCCGGTCGGAATACAGGAATTCCGTCCCGAGCCGGCCGGCCTCCCCGAGATCGCCCTCGGAAACTTCACCGGTGACCTTGAAGCGATCGGTCAGCCGATAACTGCCGCCGGCGCCGATCCGGGCATTCTCCTCGCGGTTTCCGGTCGTGTGCAGAGACTCCTGCGCAAAACCGTAGGCACTCCAGCGCGTCCGGGAATCGTACAACAGCTGGGCCACCATATCGGTGCGATCGCCCTGTTCCTGGGTGGGGACGATTTGCGCAGGCGCCGATCGGTCATCACGGCTGTCATGGCGCACGCCCGTGCTCAGGGTCCAGTGCTCGCCCAGCTGGTAATCCACATTCATCTCGCCGGCCTGCGTCTCCAGCCCGCCGGCCTGCGTCCCGGGGACGTTGCTCTGAATCCGCCGGTCGGCCTTGAGCCGCAGGCCGAAGCGGTCGGAGAGAGGCAGAGCCGCCGTGCCGCCATACTGGGTCAGGTCCCGGTCGGTGGCCAGGCCCGGTGCCGAATAGCCCGCCTCAAGGTCCTGGAGGTAGAAGGTGGTCTGGCCCCGCCCTTTCTCGAAGACGTCCTGAAAGCCGATGCTGGCGTCGAGGCGATACCCCATGGCCTCGGTTTCGTTCAGGGAGTCCGGTGTGGCGAAATCGAAACCGCCGTCCAGAGAGTTCGTAGTCAGCACTCCCGGGCCTTCGCTGCGCCCCGCTTCCAGCCTGAGCCAGGAGGCCGAGGACTTGCGGAGGGTCACGTCCGCAGCATTAAGTTTGCTTTCACTCCCCACTTCTTCCTGGTTGCTGGCGGTCAGGCCGACCTTGAGGTGATCATTGAACCAGTAATGCGCCCGCCCGCCCGTCGCCAGCGTGTCCAGGTCATCGAACCCGGGGGTGAATTCATAGCGGACCACCAGGAAGACCGGATGCCCGCTGAAGGAGCCGCTTTGCACCAGCAGGCTGTCGTCCGCCGTTCCGGAAAGCGGCTGCGTCAGCAGGATGCGACCCTGCAGATAATCGATGTCGTAGTCGAGCGCCGGACTCA
>DASPGW010000215.1 GCA_035620395.1 Desulfuromonadales bacterium
CTTCGCCTCGGCGTGGTTGAGAACGTATTCGATCTGTTCCGGGGTATTGGTGGCGTAGATCGGCACCGTGACGGCGCGGACGGTCTGGGTGCCGAGATCGGCGATGGCCCAGCCGACCCGGTTTTCCGACAGGATCGCCACCCGGTCGCCGGGTCGCACTCCCGCCTTGCGCAGCCCGCGCGCCGCCATCAGGACGCGCTCGTACAGCTGGGCATAAGTCAGGACAGTCCATTTGCCCCCCCTTTTGAAACTGACCGCCGGCTGCCCGGCAAACCTGGTCGCGTTCGACTTCAGCAGTGCCGGCACCGACCTGAACGGGACTTCGATCATCGATTACGGACCTTCCATGACGGCATACGGCATTTCATCCCCGGAAGGCAAATAGTCTCAGGAATCTCCTGACGTTCGGGCCATCCTGTATGGCGCTTTCAATTTTATCATCTATCGGTGATATTGATACTGCCCGACGGCTTGTTGACCTTCATTTTCATTCATTCCCGGCCGGCTCTCCCGATCGGGTAAGATGGAGTTGGCAACGGACCATGACCTTCAGGGGTAAACTGTGTTCATGAGCAGACGGCGCATCACCAGACGAGTCGTAACCAGATACGCGATGCTGCAGCTCCCGGCCTTGCTCCTGCTGATCATCAGTCTGCTGGCGTTGCGGCACTGGAGCGTGATCCCCTCCTGGGTGTTCTGGGCCGGCACCGCGGTCTGGATCGTCAAGGACGTCCTGCTGTTTCCCTTCGTCTGGCGCGCCTATGATCCGGATGCCCCGTCTGCCGCCAACGCCATGGTCGGCAGGCGCGGCGTGGCCGTGCAGCGCCTGGAGCCTTCGGGGTATATTCAGGTCGGCGGCGAGCTTTGGAATGCGGAGCTGGAGGCAGGCGAGACGGCGGTGGAGGCGGGGGAAACGGTTCTGGTGCAGGAGGTCCGGGGGCTGACTTTGCGGGTAAGGCGGGAGGGGGATGCGCGGGGAGGGACGGAACGGACGAACCATTCTCTTACTTCGTGATCATCGGCTTTCGGGCCCCTCGTCACCTCCGGCCGGCCGGTATCCCCTGCTGTCCGCAATTGCCGACCGACCCCAAACAATTCAACTGTTCAACGCTTCAGCGGTCCCAAGGCGTCACGGCTCTTCCAGGAGCTGCCATTCGGCAAAGCCTTCCTTGCGGCCGGGAACCTTCCTCCCCCTGAGCACCACCCGGGTGCGGACAGGGTCGGTCTTCACGGCGACGTACGCCCGCACCAGGGCGGCGACGGTCGCCTCCTGCAGGGTGATGGAAGAGCCGTCAGCCAGCTGCACGGTGGTACGGATATGGAGATGCCCCTCGGGAATCTCCGCCACAATCTCCGTCACATCCTCGTTTCTGAGCACCACGGCAGGCTCTCCCGTCTTCAGTCGTTTTAGTTTGCTTATTTCCAAATTTCCTCATCGACCTTCTCGAATACAGCCGTATTGCGCTCGAATTCTGATGCCTGTTCCTGGCTCCAGGTGCCGGCCAGGTGGTCAAGATCGCTATAAATGACATTCCGTTTTCTCTTGTCGAGGCCAAGGGACTCACGAATAAGCCGCAGGGTCACTGCATTGACACTAGTCCCCTCTTTTTGGGCCCTTTCTTTCAGGGCTTCGGCCGTTTTCTCGTCGATTCCGCGCAGGGTCATGGTGGCCATGGTTGCCTCCTTATCAGATGCCGGTCAGCAGCAGTCCGTCGATATGCTGGAAGTGTTCGTCCAGGGTGGCGAGAGCAAGCCCGTGCCGCAGGGTGGCGGCAGCAATCCAGAGGTCATTGGAGGGGATTGGCCGCCCTTTTTCCTTCAAAGCACGGAATACTTCGGCATAGAAATCCGCGGTTTCCTCGTCGATGTTGAGAATCTCGACCCGGGGCGAATCCAGAAACTGATCGAGTTCCCGTCGATTCTCCGCTTCCCGGCTACCACAGCGAAAGCCGGCCAGCAGTTCACCGAGGACCACGGTGCTCATCCCGATGTATTCCACCTGACGCAAAAGCTCTACCGCTGATGGCTGTTTCCGCTTGAAGGCAACGTAAAAATTGGTATCGACCAGGATATGCTTCATCTCGCCCTCGCGCCAGTTCCATTCCTGATTACACAAATTGACAGCGATTTGCGGTGAGTATATGCCATCAACACTTCCTGGTCAATGAATGCGCCTCGGCGCCATCACCACGAAGGACGGCCAGTTCTGCCAGGTGGACCTGGACTCGGGACCGGGGACTCGCCTCCCCCTACTCCCCCAAAAACCTCTGCCTCCGGTGCCATTCGAGATGCTGCCGCGCCGGCCAGTGCGAGGGGTTGACGGGCAGAGTGATCGTGCGGTCCTTCATGCGCGCCAGCAGGAAGGCAGCATCGCCAGCCTCGGCGAAGTGTCGGTCGGCGACGAGGATGGTGTAGTCGTAGCGGAGAGGCCAAAGGCCGTTGTCGAACAGCCAGTGGGCGTTTTTGGAGAGGGCGAGGCCGTTATTCAGGTCGTTGTTGCGGCTGCGGGCGAACTGGTGGATGTGGGCGGCATCGATGATGGTGCCGGAGGTAAGAGTAACGAGGCGATAGCCGGTCAGGGCACAGGATGAATTTCGTTACTATCCCCGTCACCCCCCCATCCCCTGGCTTCACTTGACTTTGCGGTACGCCGCCGGCTCGACGTCGCGGCAACGGTGCTCCAGCTGGTGTTTGATCCGTTGGATCTGGTTTTCGGTCAGCACCCCTCTCCCCTGCGCCCGCGCCCACCCCTGCGGACTCTTGCCACTGTAGAGGATGACGTCGCTCTTCGCCTTCTGCTCGACATACCACCCCGGCAGCGCCAGGGCCGGCCGGACGTCGACGCTTTCGCCGATGGCGCTGGAAAGCCACTGCTTTAGCCAGACCGCCTGCCGACGGGCCTGCTCGATAAACTTGCGCTCTTCCCATTCGGGGAATTGCAACATCTTGCCGTCGAAGGTCACGGTGGCGTCGAACTTACCGCGCCCCTTGTCGGGCTTGAACCGCCCTTTGGTCTCGACGGCGAAGACGCCGCCAGGGCCGACGGCCACATGGTCGATGTTGAAGTTCTCGGCGGGGAAGTCGTGGTAGACGTAATAGCCGTCGCGCATCAGGTGGTTGAGTTCTTGACCGACTGCCATCTCCGCTTCCAAGCCCAGGCGCAGCTCGTTTCGACGGGTTAGATGCAAGCTGAGCTTGCGGGAGAGGTAGAGCATGATAACCAAGGCTAATAGAACGTAAATCACGATGGTCGAAGCAGTCGCCCTGATGTGCCCGAAATAGAGCTGGGTCATGGCCAGGCCAAAAATCATCAATGGGACCATGAGCAGGCCGAATAGATCGGCATTGATTTCCTCTTCCAAGTTATCGATTTGGGGCAGGAGAGATTGGCCGGGACTGCGCAGGAGCATGCCAGTAAGGGGCGAACGGCGGCCTTTTTTCTGCCGCTGATAAACAAACCTGGCCAGGTGGGCGCATGGCAAGGCCAGCAGGAACATCAAGCCGATGGGGATTAGTCCAAGAAGAAGGGATTTCATCTTATCTTCTAAAAAAAATACTATAGCCGCCACCCCCGCCTATGCTCGGCGAGATACTGTTGCGCGGGCCAGATGTCGCGGTCCGGTGGGCCGATGATGCCCCGGCCGGAAAGGGTGAGCAGGAAACCGGGGACATTCGGGTTGGCGGCGATCTGTCGCGAGGTGATGACGTTGTAGTCGTCGGAGACGCCCATCATCCCCTCGTCGAATGCCCAGTGGCAGAGCTTGCAGAGCGCCATGCCGTTGCGGATGTCGTCGTTCTTGCTACGGATCCAGGGGATGATGTGGGCGGCATCGACCACGGTGTGCCCTTCAGGGGTAATGATCCGCACTCCACACAGGGTGCAACGGTGGTCGTAGGTGGTGACCACGATGCGGCGGAAACCCTGATCGCGGGCGGCTGGCTTGTAGCTGTCCGCCTCCAGCGTCTCAGCGACCA
>DASPGW010000216.1 GCA_035620395.1 Desulfuromonadales bacterium
CGTCTACCAGAAGACCGCTCCCGAGGCGAAAGGGAAGATGATCTCCCTGGCCACCGAGACGGAACGGACCCTGTTTTTCGATTTTCTCCCCCTCGCGCTCGGCGAAATTCGCGGCTTCAAAACCCGCTTTCACCTCTACACCGTTCCCGGACAGGTCTTCTACGATGCATCCCGCAAGCTCATTCTCAAGGGGGTGGACGGTGTCGTTTTCGTCGCCGATTCGCAGGAGGAGCGCCTCGACGCCAATATCGAGAGCATGGAAAACCTCAAGGTCAACCTTGAGGAGCAGGGCTACGAATTGGAAAAGCTCCCCTTCGTCATTCAGTACAACAAACGCGACCTGCCCAATGTAACCAGCGTCGATGAATTACGCAATCTGCTCAACCCCGACAGTGTCCCCGAGTTCGAGGCCTGCGCCACCACCGGCGAGGGCGTGTTCGAGACACTCAAGGCGGTGGCCAAGCAGATCCTCATCGACCTGAAAAAAGGTGGCGGATAAATAGCTCGACAGTTGGGGAGCAAGCCCGTGTAGCCGTCGCTCTGACGGTTGTTTCAGCGGTTCCTGCACCCCTGCATCACGAGAAAAGGCCATCCGCTCGAATATGCTTCTGAGCTTCGCGCTGTAGGTTTCCACGCCGGCGAGCTTGCGGTAGACCTCGCCCATCGCCTGTTCGATTTTCTGACAGTCGTTCAGGTAATCTCTCATCACTCATCTCCCGGCAGCCGGGGAGCCGGCCTTTTCGAAAACGGCCGTAAACCAGAAGGTCGAGCCCGCTCCCACCGTACTCTCCGCGCCGATCTTGCCATCGAAAAGCTCCACCAGCTTTTTGCAGATGGAAAGCCCGAGACCCGTCCCCCCGTACTTGCGGCCGGTTTCAGAATGGGCCTGCACGAAAGGGTTGAAGATGTCGGCGAGATGCTTTTCCGAAATGCCGATGCCGGTGTCCTGAATTTCAAAACGCAGCCGTACCCTGGTCTCGTCCTCCGCTTCCAGCCTGACCCCGATTCTGACCTCTCCCCGCTCAGTAAACCGGATGGCATTCCCGGCCAGGTTGGTGACGATCTGATGCAGCCGGCCCGGGTCCCCGCACACCACCGTCGGCACCTCGGGTGCCAGCAGGGTGAAAAGCCCGAGCCCCTTCTCCTGCGCAGCATGGGCCAGCAGGGTAGTGACGCCGTTGAGAGTCTCTTGCAGGTCGAAATCGACCACCTCGAACCGCATGTGTTCGGCCTCGATTTTTGCCAGATCGAGGCTGTCGTTGATGAGAGCGAGGAGGTTCTTGCCGCAGCGCAGCACGATTTCAGCATACTCCCGCTGCTCCCAAGTGAGGCCGGAGTCGATAAGCAGCTCCGTCATCCCCATAATGCCGGTCATGGGCGTACGGATCTCGTGACTCATGTCGGCCAGAAAGGCGCTCTTCGCTTTCGTGGCCGCTTCGGCGGCCTCCTTGGCCTGTTGCAGTTCGCGATTGAGCCTCTCCAGTTCCTGCCCGCGCTGGTGCAGTTCCCGTTTCTGTCGGAAGATGTCGAGGAAAACCTCCACCTTGTTCAGAAGAATTTCGGGCTGCAGGGGCTTGACCATGTAGTCGACGGCGCCGCAGGAGTAGCCCTTGAAGACCTCGTGCTGCTGCGTGTAGGCGGCGGTGAGAAAAATGATCGGTATGTTGGAGAGGCACTGTTCCCCCCGCATCAGTTCCGCCAGTTCGTAGCCGTTCATCTCCGGCATGTTAACATCGAGCAGGGCCAGGGCGAACTCGTGGTTGAGGCAGGCCTTGAGGGCCTCGTTGCCGCTGTGAGACTTGATGGTAACGGCGCCGGTCCGCTCCAGAATCCTCTCCAGCGCCAGCAGATTTTCCTCCCGGTCGTCCACGATCAGAATGGCAGGTCTTTCCACGGCCATGCTCCTTCTCATTGTGCCAAGCTCAGTTCGGCGAGCTTTTCCGCAATCTCTTCCAGGTCCACCACCAAGGCCTGCGGCGCCGCCTGCAGGGCCGCCTCCGGCATGACCCGCCACTCCGCCGTGCGGGGCGACTGTACCATGACCAGGCCGCCGGCGGCGGCGATCTCTGCCAGACCCCGGGCGCCGTCGCCATTGGCGCCGGTCAGGACGATCCCGATCAGTGCCGGGCCGAAGGCGTCGGCAGCGCTGGCGAACAGCAGGTCGATGCTCGGCCGGGTGAAGTTGACCTTTTCATCCACCGACAGGGCCAGGGTGCCGTCTGTCTCCAGCAGCAGATGGTAGCCGGCCGGAGCGCAGTGGATCATGCCGGCGCTCAGGGGCATCTTGTCTTCCGCCTCCACCACCGGCAGACTGGCGTGCCGGCCGAGATACTCCACCCAGCCGAGCGGCTCCCCCGGGCTCTGATGGAGCACCACGACCACCGGTAGCGGCAGCGAAGCGGGGAGCGCCGAGACGATGGTGGTCACGGCATTGATGCCTCCGGCCGAGCCGCCGATGACCGCCGCGGCGAAACGGCGCGATCGCCCTTTCTCCGGCCGCTTCAAACGATCTTGCGGTAGACCTTCCACGTCGGCTCCAGTTCCCGAAATTTGTCCTGGAAGTCGCCGTGCCGCAGCGACTCCTTGCTGCCCAGGGCAAGAAAACCGCCATGCAGCAGGCTGGCGTGGAAGAGATCCTGCACCCGCTTTTGCAGGGTGCTGTTGAAATAGATCAGCACGTTGCGGCACAAAATCAGGTGGACTTCGCTGAAAACCCCGTCTGTTACCAGGTTGTGATTGGCAAAGGTGATGTTCTTCCTGAGCCCCGCCTCCATGATGACCGAATCGTAATCGGCGTGATAGTAGTCCGAGAGCGTTGCCCGCCCGCCGGCCCGCTGGTAGTTGGCGCTGTTGGTCTTCATGTTGCGCAGGGGGTAGATGCCGTCCCGGGCGCGGCGCAGCACCGGGTCGACGAAGTCGGTGGCAAACAGGGTGCAGCGCTCGTAGATCCCCTCTTCCTTGAGCAGTATGGCCAGGGAATAGACCTCCTCGCCGGTGGCGCAGCCGGCCACCCAGATGCGGACGAAGGGCCAGGTCTTCAGATGGGGGACGACGGAATCCCGCACGAACTTGAAGAACAGCGGGTCGCGGAACATCTCCGTCACCGGTGTGGCGAAGGCACCCACCACGCTGCCGAACAGCTCCGGATCGTGCAGGAGTCGGGGGATCAGGTCACTGACCTGCGCCACGCCGACCGTGGTGGCGATGTGGCGGACCTTGCGGCGCAGCGAGGCCCGGGCATAATCACGGAAGTCATAGCCGTAGCGGCGGTGGAGCGCCTCCAGCAGCAGGTCGATTTCCAGCTCTTCCACCTCCAGGGTGTCTGCCCTATGCATAGAGCCAGACCCGCATCATCGACATCAGCCGATCCGTGTCGACCGGTTTGGCGAGATAATCGTCGGCCCCGGCGGCCAGACACTTGTCCCGGTCCTCCTTCATCGCCTTGGCGGTCAGGGCGATGATGGGGGTGCGGATTCCCAGTTCCCGGATGGCCCGGGTGGTCTGGTAGCCGTCCAGCCCCGGCATCATGATATCCATCAGGATGAGGTCCACCCCCGCCCCCTCGCGGAGGAGCGAAATCGCCTTGTCCCCCGCCTCCGCCTTGACTACCCGCAGCCCGCGCTGTTCCAGGACCTTGGCCAGGGCGAAGAGGTTGCGCATGTCGTCATCGACCAGCAGCACCCCCTTGTCGCGCAGGTAGAAGTCCCGGTCGTGCAGGTTGAGGATGACCTGCTGCTGACTCTTGCCCAGTTTGTTCACCACCCGGTGCAGGAAGATGGCGGTT
Source organism: Desulfuromonadales bacterium (assembly GCA_035620395.1). Classification (NCBI taxonomy): domain Bacteria; kingdom Pseudomonadati; phylum Thermodesulfobacteriota; class Desulfuromonadia; order Desulfuromonadales; species Desulfuromonadales bacterium. Next base: position 3,785 of record DASPGW010000216.1, read on the forward strand.
TCATCCACCAGCCTCTCTTCGGACTTGGCCCCCTTGACGATGATCGCTTCGGAGATCTGCCGCAGTTCCCGCTCCTCTTCGCGGGAAAGCTCGCGCCCGGTGTAGACGATCACCGGCAGCGCGGCACAGCGCCCGTCGGCCCGCAATGCCTTAAGCAGCTCGAAGCCGCTCATGTCGGGGAGCCCGAGGTCGAGCACCATGCAGTCGAAGGGTTTCGCCGCCAGGGCCGCCAGGGCGGCGGCGCCGCTCGGCGCGGCGGTGACGGCGATGTCGTCGTGGGCGAGCAGCCGTTCGATACTCCCCCGCAGGTTGTCGTCGTCCTCGACCAGCAGGAGTTCCTTGATGCTCTTGTTGAGGACCGCCTCCAGGTTCTTCAGGCTCCCTTCGAGTTCCTCCCGGGTGGCCGGCTTGCTCAGGAAACCGACCGCTCCCAGGGTATAGGCCTCCCGTGAGGGATCCTCGCAGGAGATGATGTGAACCGGGATGTGGCGAAGTTCGGTGTCGGCCTTGAGGGTCTCCAGCACCTGCCAGCCGCTCATGCCGGGGAGCCGCAGGTCGAGAATGACCGCGGTGGGCAGATGCGCTCGGGCGAGGATGAGCCCCTCCTCACCGGTGAGGGCGCAGATCGTCTTGAAAGCCATGGAGCGGCAGACCTCCCGCAGGGTGGCGGCAAAGGTCGGGTCGTCCTCGATGATCAGGATGGAACGCTCCCCCCGGGCCAGGCTGCCGCGGTCGTCGTCGATGGCGAGCACGGCGGCGGGCCTGGTGACGGCGGCAACGGGCGAGAGCAGCGGCCTTGGCGGGGCGGGTGCCGGTGCCGGAAGCGACGGCTGGGAGTGGCGCTGCGGCAGGCGCAGGGTGAAGGTCGAACCAGCCCCGACGGTGCTTTCCACCGTGATGGTCCCGCCCAGCAGCCCGGCCAGGTTGCGGGCGATGGCCAGTCCCAGGCCGGTCCCGCCGTAGCGGCGGGAAGTGCCGCTCTCCGCCTGCTTGAACGCCTCGAAGATCCCGTGCAGCTTGTCGGCCGGAATACCGATGCCGGTGTCGTGCACCGTGATCACGATTTCCGGCTCCGCGGGGGAGGCGCCGGCCGCGGCGGCAAAGGCGACCTCCACGCTCCCCTGTTCAGTGAACTTCACGGCGTTGGCAACCAGATTGTTCAAAACCTGCTCCAGACGCTGCCGGTCGGTATGGATGGCCTCCGGTGCGTCATCCTCCAGCAGCAGGCGCAGATCGATGCCTTTTTTTCTCGCCAGGGGGAGGAAGCGCGCCTTCAGCGCATCGGCAAGGTCGATGAGCGCCAGCGTCTCCTCGAACAGGTCCATCCGCCCCGCCTCGATCTTGGCGAGGTCGAGGATGTCGTTGATCAGGTTGAGCAGATCGATGCCGCTGTTGTGGATCACCTCCGCCGATTCCACCTGCTTGTCGATAAGGTTGCCGTCGCGGTTTTCCATCAGGTCGCGGCTGAGGATCAGCAGGCTGTTCAGCGGGGTGCGCAGTTCGTGGGACATGTTGGCGAGGAAGTCCGACTTGTACCGGCTGGCCTGTTCCAGATCGTGGGCCTGCTGCTCCAGTTCCCGCTGCGCCTCCTCCAGTTCCCGGTTTTTCTGCAGAATCCGCTCCCGCTGCAGCTCCAGGTCCTGGGTCTTCTCCTCCAACTCCTCGTTGGTCGCCCGCAACTCCTCCTGCTGCTCCTTCAGGAGCCGCTCGGAGCCCCTGAGGGCCTGGGTCTGCTCTTCCAGCTCCTCGTTGGTGGCGGCCAGCTCCTCCTGCTGGACCCGCAGCTCCTCGGCCTGCTCGAGGGTGGTCTGCAGCAGCAGCTGCATCTCCCGGCGCGCCAGGGCCAGGCTGAACCCGGAGCCGAGGATGGCGCCGGCCCGGGAGACGAACTCCTGCTCCAGTTCGGTGAAGGGGGTCAGGGAGGCCAGCTCCACCACCCCCAGCAGGCGTCCCTCGAACATAAAGGGGGCGATGAGCAGATGGCGGGGGAGCGTCGTTCCCACGGCGGAGCCGATGCGCAGGTAATCGGCGGGGATGTCGCTGAGCAGCAGGGTGCGGCGGTCGGCCGCGGCCTGTCCCACCAGCCCCTCTCCCAGGGCGAAGCCGGCGGGGAGCTCTTCGGTCGCGCAGGCGTAGCTTCCCTGGCGGCGCAGCCGCCCCGCCTTTTCGTCCAGCAGGTAGAGGCAGCCGATCTGGCTGTGCAGCCGCTCGGCGAGGAAGCCGACCACCGCCGCGGCCAGAATCTGCAACTCCTGGTTGCTGCGCAGGTTTTCGCCGAGCTGGTTCTGCCCCGTTTTCAGCCAGTTCTCGGCCCGGCTTTCCCGCTCCCGCTCGGCCAGGGAGGCGGTCATGGTGCGCAAAGCGATCCCCAGGGTGTCCTCCTCCGAGCGCAGGCGGATCACTTCCGCATAGCTGCCGGCGGCGATGGTGCGCGCCTGTCCCACCACCTGGTTGCTGGCGGCGATGATGGAGTTGAAGGAGTGCTCCAACTGGCCGACCTCGTCATTATAGAGCACCGGCTGTTCCTTGAGGTCCTTGCCGCAGGCGAGGTCGCGGGCCAGTGTGACGAGTTTTTCCACGGGCGAGGTGATGCTGCGGATAATCAGCAGCGAAATCACTACGCTGGCCCCGAGGGCGAAAGCCAGCAGGGCCGCCATGGCCGTCAGTGCCCGTTCGCGCTCCGTCTTCGCCTCGGCAAGGAAACGGGCCGCCCGGTTGGCGGCAAATTCAGCCACCGTATCAGCCGCCGCCAGCATCTTTTCGGCGCGCAAGTAGACCTCGTCCCGGCGCAGGTTGCGGGCCTCCTCGAGCTTTCCGTCCCGGAGCAGGGCGACAACCCTGGAGGCGGCGCGTTCCCAGTCTTCATAAGCAGCCGCCATCTCTCGAAAATCCTCCTTCGGCCCGAGGTAGCGGTCCTGGACCAGCTGGAATTTTTTTCTAATATCCCGGTCGATGGCGGCAAACTGTTCCGCCACCAGCTCGGGACGCTGCGTCCCGTCGGCCAGCAGCACGGAGAGCATGTGTGCACGCATCGCCTGGATGTCGTAGCGGATTTCGAGGACATTGCTGCGAACGGTAAAGGGGTGATCGTAGGTCTTCCGGTGGATTTCGGCAAGGGAGTCGATCCTGAGCATGGCCACCGCTCCCACGCCAACGGTAAGGAGCAACAGCAGCAGAAACCCGGCGGTCAGGCGGGTGGACAGGGACAATCTTCGGATCATCGGGCACTCCTTTTTGCAGCCGCGGCACGCCGACGGTTCTGATTGAGCCGCTATTTTACCTTCACGGCCTTTTTTTTTCATCAAAAAAGCCGAGAAAACTCTTGTGGGCGGTAGAGTTGGGGAATCCGAGCGGCTTTGTCAACAAAGGATCCGTCGATGGCCGCGGCCTGCACCGGTGCAGGCTGGATTGTCAGGGACACTCGAAAAGATATGGGGTGTTGGCCAGGTTTCCGGAGCGATCTTGAAGGGGCAGAAGGTCCCCCGAAATTCTCATAAAACCATTTCTTAAGGAGTCTTCTTCTGTCATTCCATCCACGAGAAGGGTTGACAAATCGCAACGCTTTGCCGAATCTAAGGCCGCCTCCTTCGCTTTCGGCGGACGCCGGAGATTGACTGCATGCCCTTTCCAGGAGAACCCACTCGTGCAGGAAGGCTTTCTGCTTGAATTCTTTACCATCGCCATCGTCCATCTGCTGGCGGTCGCCAGCCCCGGCCCCGACTTCGCCATCGTGGTCCGCCAGAGCGTTACCTTCGGCCGGCGCACAGCTCTCTGGACCAGCCTCGGCGTCGGTCTCGGCATCTTCGTCCATGTCTCCTACTCGCTGCTTGGCATCGGACTGCTGATTTCCCGCTCGATCGTGATTTTCAACATGATTAAGCTGGGCGGGGCACTCTACTTGATCTATCTCGGCGCAAAGTCACTGCGGGCCAGCCCCCAGCCGGCGGCCACGAACCGGCAAGGGGTGGCGCACACCGCGCCAACACCGGGCCAGGCGATCCGCACCGGCTTTCTGACCAACGGTCTCAACCCCAAGGCGACCCTCTTCTTTCTTTCGCTCTTTTCAGTTGTGATCAGCAGGGAAACACCTGTCCTCATCCAGGCGGGATACGGCCTTTACATGGCAGCCGCCACCGCCGTATGGTTTTCTGGCATAGCCATGCTTTTCGGCCACCAGCGGGTGCGCAGCGGCTTCCAGCGCCTGGGCCATTGGTTCGAGCGGCTTATGGGTGCCGTCCTCATCGGGCTGGGGATCAGGATTGCGGTGTCTGGGAACTGAGGCAAAGGGAGATAATGCGCGTTGGCCGTTGCGGCCGCCGGGAATGCTTCCCTTGCGGACCGCGGCAGGACTCAACCCGCTGCCCACGGGCGGTGGCGCCTCTCCAGCAGCGGCAGCAGGCCGCGGCCGGTGACTGCGGACAGGATGACCGCTCCCCCCACCAGGGCCAGCCCCCCCGGCGCTTCTCCGAGCAGGAGCAGCACCCAGAGAGGATTGAGCACCGGCTCGATGGCGGGGATCAGCATCGCCTCCAGGGCGGTCACCTCCCGGATCGCCCGGGCGAACAGGGCGTAGGGGAGCCCCACCTGGAAGACGCCGAGCAGGGTAAGCCCCAGCCAGCCGGCTTCGGTGGGACTCGACTGCAGCATGAAGGGGAGGCCGATGAGGGCGGCCAGCAGGTTGCCGAGCAGGATCGACTCCACGGGCGAACCTTCCTTCTGCCGGCGCAGAAAGAGCGCCAGCCAGGCGAAGGAGAGGCCGCTCGCCAGGGCGGCGAGGTTCCCCCACATCCCGGTCGCGGAGAGGTCCTCCAGGAAGAAGAGGACCATTCCGCCCAAAACCAGCAGCAGGGTGAGCCAGTCGAGCCGGCGCGGCTTTTCCCCCAGGAACCAGGCGCCGAACAGGGCGACATGGACCGGCGCGGTGTACTGCAGCAGGATGGCATTGGCGGCGGTGGTCGCCTTGTTGGCGACGACGAACAGGGTGACGGTGGCGGCATAGGCGACGGCGGCGCCGAGCTGGAGCCACGACCAGGTGAACCGGCGCGGCCGGAAAACGGCGAACAGGACGGCGGCACCGATGGCGCTGCGCATGCCGGAGATCGCCAGGGGATGCCAGTCGACCCACTTGATCAGGAAGCCGCCGGTGCTCCAGAACAGGGCGGCCCCCACCAGCATCAGGACGGCGGTCTGTCGCTGCATATCCCTCCGGGGGTGAAATCGACGTTGATGTGGCGCTGGCCGTCGCGGCAGCCGGAAGTAGGTGGAGAGCAGGGGCGGCGAGGCCCTTCAGGCGACGTGCCCCCCCAGGTAGGCATTCTGGACCCGGGGGTCGGCGAGGAGCTCCGCGGCCGGCCCCGCCAGGGCGATCCGGCCGACCTCCAGGACATAGCCGCGGTGGGCGAGCTTGAGGGCTGCCCGGGCGTTCTGCTCGACCAGGACGATCGTCATTCCCGCCTGGTTGATCTCCCTGAGCGTCTGGAAGATGGCCTTGACCAGAATCGGCGCCAGCCCGAGACTCGGCTCGTCGAGCAGCAGGATCTGCGGGTCGGCCATCAGGGCGCGGCCGATGGCGAGCATCTGCTGCTCGCCGCCGCTCAGGGTCCCGGCGAGTTGCGTCCGCCGCTCGGCGAGGACCGGAAAAAGCTGGTAGATCCACTCCTCGGTTTGCCGGCTCCGGCTCGGATTGCGGCTGCAGAAGGCGCCGAGGGAGAGGTTCTCGTGTACGGTGAGAGTCCCGAAGACCCGGCGCCCCTCGGGGGCCTGGGCCACCCCCTGGCGAACGATGCGGTGGGCGGGGAGCTTGTGCAGCTGGGTGTCGCCGAGGCGGATCGCGCCGCGCCAGGGACGCACCAGGCCGCTGATTGCCAGCAGGGTGGTCGACTTGCCGGCGCCGTTGGCGCCGAGGATGGTGACGATCTCCCCCCGCTCGACGTGCAGATCGATCCCGTGCAGGGCCTCGATATGGCCGTACCTGACGTGCAGGTCGGAAATCTCAAGCAGCATCGGTTCTTCCCTTGTTATTCAGCCTTGCGCCCCGAGCCTTGCCGGTCATGGTCAATCCGCCCCGAGGTAGGCCTCGATCACCTTCGGGTCGTTCTTGACCGTCTCCGGCGGCCCCTCTGCGATCTTCGCCCCGTACTCCAGCACCACCAGCTGATCGCAGGCGCGCATCACCAGTCCCATGTCGTGCTCGATGAGCAGGAGGGTGATCCCCCGCTCGCGCACCTTGCGGATCAGCCCGAGCAGGGCGTCGGTCTCCTGCCCGTTCATCCCTCCGGCGGGCTCGTCGAGGATCAGCAGGCGCGGTCGGGTAGCCAGGGCGCGGGCGACCTCGAGCAGTCGCTGGTTGCCGTAGGAGAGGCTGCCGGCGCGGCTGCCGGCCTGGCCGGCGAGGCCGACGAAAGCCAGCTCCTCCAGGGCCAGCTCGACCGCCGCGCGCTCCTCGCGCCGCTCGGCCGGGGTGCGCAGCATGCCGGCGAAGAGTCCGGCGCGCAGCCGGCAGTGGCAGCCGGCCAGTACGTTCTCCAGCACCGAGAGGCTCTGGAAGAGGCGGATCGTCTGGAAGGTGCGGGCGATCCCCAGCGCGACGATGTGATGGGTCGGCAGGCCGCTGATCGCCTTGCCGAGGAAACGGATTTCCCCCCGGTCGGGGCGGTAGTTGCCGGTGATGAGGTTGAAGGTGGTGGTCTTGCCGGCACCGTTGGGGCCGATCAGGCCGACGATCGAGCCCTCGGCGACCTCGAAGGAGACGTCGTTGACGGCGGTGAGACCGCCGAAGGTCTTGCTCACGCCCTGCAGGCTCAGCATCTTCACGGCGTCTTCTCTCCGTTTTTGCCGAGCCGGGAAAAGAGCCGCGGCCGCGGCGGCAGGATCCCCTGAGTGCGGAAAACCATCATGACCATCATCGCCAGGCCGAAGAACCACATGCGGGCGGTGGCGAAACCGCGGAAGAGTTCGGGCAGGCCCACCACCAGAAAAGCCCCCAGCAGCACACCGGCGATGTTGCCGGCCCCGCCGAGGATGACGATGATGAAGATCAGCACCGACTCCCAGAAGCTGAAGGAGTCGGGGGAGATGATGGTCATCTTGGCGGCGTAGAGGCTGCCGGTCATCCCCGCCCAGGCCGCCCCGATGACGAAGGCAAGCAGGCGGCAGCGGCCGGTGTTGATGCCGCTCCCCTCGGCGGCCACCGGGTCCTCGCGCAGGTAGTCGAGGGCGCGGCCGAAGCGCGAATGTTTCAGGCGGTAGAAGAGCAGGACGGTGAGGGCGACGAACCCCCAGATCAGGTAGAGAAACTCCTGCGGCTTGCGGATCTTGTGGCCGAAGAGGAGCGGCCGGTCGATGCCGAAGATGCCGTTCGGACCGCCGGTGAGGCCGAAGAGGTCGTTGACCAGGGCGATGCGGACGATCTCCCCCAGGCCGACGGTAACGATCAGCAGGTAGTCCCCCCGCAGGTGGATGACCGGGCGGGCAACCACGGCGGCGAACAGGGCCGCCGCCAGGCCGGCGACGGGAAGCGCCCAGAGGACGGGAAGATCGAAGCGGGTGTTGAGGATGGCGGCGGCGTAAGCGCCCACTGCGTAGAAGGCGGCGTGACCCATGTTGTACATCCCGGCGTCGCCGAGAATGACGTTGAGGCTGAGCGCCAGCAGGGCGTAGAGACCGACGCTGTTGAGCACATCGATCCAGTAGGTGTTGAGGAAGAGTGGAGCGGCGGCCAGGGCGGCGACGCCGGCGGCGAACAACAGCGCGTTGCGGCGCATCAGACCTTCTCCGCGACCCGCTCGCCCAACAGCCCCGTCGGGCGGACGATGAGGATGAGGATGAGGACGCAGAAGGCGATGGCGTCCTTCCAGGCGATGGAGATGTAGGCCGCCCCCAGGGCCTCGACCACCCCAAGCAGCAGCCCGCCGACCATCGCCCCGGGGATGTTGCCGATGCCGCCGAGGATGGCGGCGGTGAAGGCCTTGAGGCCGTAGGACCAGCCCATGGTGAAGTTGATCTGTCCGTAATAGACCCCCACCATCAGTCCCGCCGCCCCGCCCAGGGCGGGTCCCATCAGGAAGACGAGCATGATCACCCGGTCGACGTCAATCCCCATCAGGCGCGCCGCGCCCTGGTCGATGGCGGCGGCGCGAATGGCGGTGCCGATGCGGGTCTTCTGGATGAAGAGGTAGAGGCCGCCCATCAGCAGCAGCGAGGCAGCCAGGATCACGATGCGCATCAGCGGGACGTAGAGGCCGAAGAGGTCGACGGTGGTCCGGGGCAGGATATCCTGCGGGTAGACATGGAGGCGCGCCCCGTAGATCAGCATGATGGTGTTCTGCAGGAAAATCGAGGCGCCCAGGGCGCTGACCACCGCCGACAGGCGCGGCGACTGGCGCAGGGGGCGGTAGGCGGCGCGCTCCAGCAGCATCCCGACCAGTGCCACCAGCCCCATGACCATGAGGGTGAGCAGCAGCACGGCGCCGAAGGGGCCGACCCGTTCTGCCAGACCGAAGGAGGTCAGCAGGGTCAGCCCCAGGTAGGCCCCGAGGGTGAACAGGTCGCCGTGGGCAAAGTTGATCAGCCGCAGAACGCCGTAGACCATGGTGTAGCCGAGGGCGATCAGGGCGTAGATCCCGCCGACGGCCAGGCCGTTGGTCAACTGCTGGAAGAACTCTTCCATGAAAGGCGGATCCCTTGGCAGAAGGCGGGGGCGGGCTGACGGCCCGCCCCGGCACCGGTGGTTGGCGGAGGGAGAGCTACGGCTGCAGGACGAAGCGGCCGGCGGCGTCGACCCGGTAGACCTTGTAGACTTCGCCGACCCGATCCCCCTTGGCGTTGAAGGTGATCGGACCGGTGAGCCCCTCGGCGTTCTTCAGCTCCTTGTGCAGGTAGCCGGCCAGCTTGTCGGGGTCGGTCGATTTGGCCCCCTCCATCCCGGCCGTCACCGCCAGAAAGCCGTCACCGGC
>DASPGW010000217.1 GCA_035620395.1 Desulfuromonadales bacterium
GAAGACGATGCGGGCATCGCCGGGGAAGAAGAAGGAGCAGGTGTGGGCGCCGTGGGCGGGGCTGACCATCCGCTTCTCCGAGCCGTCGGCGTTCATCGTCCAGATCTTGTCGCAGGGCTGCCCCTCGCGGTTCGACTGCCAGATGAGCTTGCTGCCGTCCCAGCTGAAGTAGGCCTCGCCGTTGTCGCCGTCGAAGGTGAGCTGGGTGACGTTGCGCAGGCGCGCCTCGGCCGGCCGGCCGGCGGTCTTCGGCGGCTCGCCCGCAGCGGCCACGGCCGTAAGGAACACGATCGCCGGGAAGATCAGGAACCATCGCTTCATCGTCGTTCTCCAAGGGTTGCCAGGGATCAAGGGCAGCGAGGCGCTGCAGGCTGCTGCTTCACTTTATCTCCATTTCATGCCCATTCAAGTCCATATCGGAGCGGACGTTTGCGCAGGGGACCGCTGTGGGACGACAAGGCAAGCCTGCACAATTGAACGAAAATTTCACCCGCCGCCAACAATTTCCGAACAAAACCAGGGCAGAGTTGCGACCATCAACGCAACCGAACAGAAAAGGAGTCTTGCCATGATTACCGCCATCACCACCTGCCGCGGACCGGGCGGCCGCCAGCCTCTAGCCGACGCCTGCCCCTTCCACAACGATGCCGACGGCCACTGCCGGGCCGCATTCTCCGGCCTGCCCGTCGACCGCCATTCCAGGAATCTGCGCTGCAGCACCGAGGACTACGACGGCTGCCCCCTCTTTCTTGCCCGTGCCCTGCGCGGCAGCCGTCCCAAGGCCCGCCTCGAGCCCTGGACACTCCAGCAGAAGTAGCCCCTCCCCTCTTCCTTCCGCCGCTCTTCCCTCTGCGAAATCTCCCCCCATCGGACGGTCCCCACCCGGGCGCCGGCCATTTTTTTATCTTAAGCGTCGATCTTCAGCCAAAGCAACATCGGGAAGACCTCCCCCTTTTCCAAAGGGGGAACGAGGGGGATTTGTCTGTGATTGTTGCTCGTTAAATCCCCCCTGGCCCCCCTTTATCAAAGGGGGGTAAGGTCTGGCTGAAGATTAGCACCGGCGAGGCCTTCGAACGAAGGATTCACCGGATTCTAACGACCGGTTAACGCTGCCGGGAGAGACTCGCCCTACAGGTAAGGCCCGCTGCCCGCCTGTGCAGGCTCATCCACTTGCCGAGGAATTCGCCATGTCGACCAGCATCGCCGCCTCCAACCCTTTTGCCCTGACCGAGAACCTGGGATGGCCCCTGCCGCGTCCGGCCCTCCATCTGACCGAGCGGATCGCCGGCCGGCTGCTCGCCCTCGACCGTTGCCGGACGATCTACGACGGCATCCCGGCCCACCTGACCGGCAGCGATTTCCTGGGCCGTCTGGCGCAGGAACTCGGCGTCTCCCTGGCGGCCGGAGCGAAGGAGATGCAGCGCATCCCCGCCGCCGGCCCGACCATCGTCGTCGCCAACCATCCCTTCGGGGCCATGGAGGGAATCCTGCTCGCCGAGATGCTGCTGCGCATCCGTCCCGACGTCAAGATCCTGGCCAACCACCTGCTCGGCCGCTTTCCGCAGATGCGGGGGCTGCTCATCCCGGTCGACCCCTTCGGCGGCGCCGGCGCCACCCGCCGCAACCTCGGGCCGGTGCGCGAAGCGATCCGCTGGCTGCGCGGCGGCGGCCTGCTGGTGGTCTTCCCCGCCGGCGAGGTGTCGCACCTGCAACTGCCGGGGCGGACGATCACCGATCCTCCCTGGAACGAGAACCTGGCCGGCCTCGTCCGCAGCTCCGGCGCGGTGGTGCTGCCGGTCTTCTTCGCCGGCGCCAACAGTCCCCTTTTCCATCTGGCCGGCCTGCTCCACCCCCGCCTGCGCACCGCCCTGCTGCCGCGTGAATTTCTTAACAAGCGGCACCGGCGGATGCCGGTCCGCATCGGCAGCCCGATCGCCAACCGCAAGCTGGCCGCCATGGGTGAGGATGCCGAGCTGGTCGCCTACCTGCGCCTGCGCACCTACCTGCTCGCCAGCCGCACCCCCTCCCCGAAAGCCGAAGTCTCCACGTCGCCGGCTGCCGGCCGTCTCGAACCTCTGGCAGCCGCGCAGCCGCAGGAGCTCCTCGTCGCCGAAGTCGAAGGGCTGCCGGCCGAACAGGTGCTGGCCGAGAGCGGCCCGCTGGTCGCGCTGCAGGCCGACGCCCGGCAGATCCCCTACCTGCTGCTGGAGATCGGCCGGCTGCGGGAGCTGACCTTCCGCCTGGCCGGCGAGGGGACCGGACGACAGCTCGACCTCGACCGCTTCGACGCCCACTACACGCACCTCTTCCTCTGGAACCGCGAAACCCGGGAGGTCGCCGGCGCCTACCGGCTGGGGCGCACCGACGAGATCCGCGCCTGCTACGGCGTCGGCGGCCTCTACAGCCACACCCTCTTCGCCTATAACGGGGAGTTGCTCGATCGGCTAGGTCCGGCGCTCGAACTGGGGCGCTCCTTCATTCGCCCCGAATACCAGCGTCACTTCGCGCCGCTGCTGCTCCTCTGGAAGGGGATCGGCGCCTTCGTCCGCCGCCACCCCCGCTACCGGATGCTGTTCGGACCGGTCAGCATCAGCCGCGACTACAGTCTTCTCTCGCGCCGGCTCATCGCCGACTCTCTGCAGGAGCGCTGCGAGATTCCCGAGCTCGCCCGCCTGGTCCGCGCCCGCACCCCCCTGCGCCGGGGGCGGCTGGGGATGAAGGAGTGCCACCCGAAGCTCGCCCGCGCCCTCAGCCGCAACTTCGACGAAGTGGCGGAGGTGGTCGCCGACCTCGATCCCGGCCCCGGCGGCATTCCCGTCCTGCTGCGCCACTACCTGGGCCTCGGCGGGCAGGCGCTCGCCTTCAACGTCGACCGGCAGTTCAGCGACGTGCTCGACGGCCTCGTCGTCGTCGACCTCGCCCGGACCGAGCGCAAAACCCTGGAGCGCTACCTCGGCCGAGACGGCGCTGCTGATTTCCTGCGCCATCACGCCGATGCTTCGGAAGGCGCCCGGAAAGCCTGCGCCTGAACAGGTTCCGTGCACCGCCCGTGTCATGGGCCGGTTCCCCGAGGGTGGAACCGGCCATTTTTTCGCCATAAGGAAAAAAATTGCCCGAAACCCCTGCGGGCTCCGGGCCATGGCACCCTCCTGTCACAATAAAATCAGATCAGGCCGCCAGCACCCGGGCCACCTTGCGTCGCAGGCCGGCGATATCCCCCTTGCAGACGTAGCCGTTGGCACCGTGGCGCTGCACCGAGGCGCGCAGGGTCTCCTCATCATTGGAGCTGTAGAAGAGAATGGCCGTCTCGTGCCGGCTGCCGTTGGCGCGGATGAGCGAGCAGAGGCGGTCGCCGGAAAGGGCCGGCATGTTGACGTCGAGCAGCACCAGGTCGGGCCGGGTGTTGTTGACCAGTTCGGTGGTGCGGAAGGGGGTATCGTGCACCGTCACTTCGTACCCTTCGAGTTCGAGAATCTCGCGGGTCGTCTGCAGGTGCTTCGGGTCGTCGTCGACCACCAGGATGCGGCGTTTACCGTTATTCATTGGCTGCCCTTTCGTGTTGGGGAATGGCGGCCGGCAGGAGGACCGCGAAGGTCGTCCCCCGGCCGTAAGTACTGTCGACCTGGATGCGGCCGCCGAGCAGCCCCACCATCTGGCGGGTGATGGTCAGGCCGAGCCCGGTCCCCTCGTGCCGTCGGGTCTTGACGTCCTCGAGCTGGCTGAAGGCGGTGAAGAGCATTTCCAGGTCGCTCTCGCGGATGCCGACCCCGGTGTCGCTCACCGCGAGGCGGATGCCTTCCTCTTGCCGCTCCAGCGCCAGGCGGATCTCCCCCTGTTCGGTGAACTTGGCGGCATTGCTGGTCAGGTTGACCAGGACCTGGCGCACCTTGATCGGGTCCGACTCGAACGTAAATGTCCCCTCGGCGCTC
>DASPGW010000218.1 GCA_035620395.1 Desulfuromonadales bacterium
CCTTCGGCCAGCACGTCGGTAAATCCCCGGATGCTGGTCAGCGGGGAGCGCATGTCGTGCACCAGCATGGAGACGAAATCGCCCTTGACCTCTTCAATCTCCTTGAATTTCTTGAGATAGCGCGCCACGATCAGGAAACGCTCGGCGACCACGTTCAGGGCGTGCCGGGTCCCCTCGGTTATCCGCTCCTTTTGCCTGCTGAAGAGTGCGAGAGTTGCAAACCTCTCGTTCTGGTCCAGAATCGGCAGGGTATGCAGGAGATGGAGTTCTCCGGCCGCGGGCGGCTGCTCCGCTCCTTCCGAAAGGCGGAGAATGCGGACCGACCCTTGCTGGTGCGGGGAGAGTCCGGCGGCAGCCAGGGTTTGCTGCTTGATTTTTTCGATGAGGTCGGCACTCACCGGTTCGATGGGCTGGATACAGAGCACATGCTTGTCCCGTCCGTCACAAAGAAGGAGGGAGGCGACGCTGTAGCGACAGAGCACCGAGAGAAACCGGAGGAACTCCCGGGCCAGTTGATCGACGTCATGCGCCAGGCCAGTGAGTTTCAGGACTTCATTGGAAATGGTCGATTCGTAGAGCAACCGGTCCAGAATGCCGGTGACGCGCAGACGGATGTCGGCGCTGCTGAGGTCCGGCGAAGAAGGAAAGTTGCAGTTTTTCGGATCGGTCGACTGTGCGAGCAGAGAGGCGACCGTCTCGATGATTGGAGTCAGGTCGCTCGCCTTTTCGATATAGCGGTCGGCCCCGGCTTTTTCTCCCCAGAAACGGTCGTGACGTTCCTTCAGGTTGGTGAGAAGAATGACGGGAATATGAGCCGTGCAGGGGTCGTTTTTCAGCAGGCGGCATAGATGGTACCCGTTCAGTTCGGGCATCATCACATCTGAAAGGATCAGGCTGGGCGGCGAGTGGTAGACTTTGGCGATAGCCTCCATGCCATTCTGGGCCGTTTCAACCAGATAGCCTATTTCCTCCAGGGCATCCTGCAGAACGGCAAGTTGGGTCAGGCTGTCGTCGACGACCAGAATGGTGAAAGTGCCGGGCTGCATTGTTCCCTGATGGCTCCCTGTTCAACTGGCCTGTGCATGGAACATCGGAAAATGAATGCGAATTGTCTACCATATTGCGCGGGCAGATGCTACTCAAAAAGGCCTTCAGTGTAACTCCATCCGCAATCTTTCAAATGCATCCGCAGGCATGAAGCGATTCCCTGTTTGATTGGTCAGGTGTGCCCTGTAAATAGGCAACCGCCATCGGAAATGCCCTTTTATTGGGCTTGTTTGTAAGGCAAATATACTTGTTGTGACCGAGCGAATCGCATGTGTGTACGATAAAATATCAATTTTACGAGCGGTTTTGTGATAACAGCCATTTCCTTTTTTTTGGGCAAACTATTTGCTTTGGTTGATGGTGAAGCAATTCGATGTGCCCGGCAAAATTTCTTGCCGGACAACGGGTTGATAGGTATACTTTGCCTTTCGTTTCCCGGCAGCCTAACTTCTCCAGGGAGGTATTTTACATGAGAAAAGTCGAGGCCATTATCAAGCCCTTCAAGCTGGATGAAGTCAAAGAGGCCTTGAATGAGATCGGCATTCAGGGGATCACGGTCAGCGAAGTGAAAGGGTTTGGTCGGCAGAAGGGGCATACGGAATTGTATCGCGGCGCGGAATACGTGGTTGATTTCATCCCCAAGATCAAGATGGAGATCATCGTTCGCGACGACCTGGTGGCGAAGGTGGTGGACACCATTGCCGAAGCGGCCCGCACCGGCCGGATCGGCGACGGGAAAATATTCGTTACCCCTGTCGACGAGGTAATGCGTATCCGGACCGGTGAGCGCGGCGACGACGCGTTGTAATTTCCGGCGGAGTTTCTGTTTCATCCAAACCGCTCTTCCCTCGTAACGGGATGAGCCTAATTCCATCAAAAGGAGATAGCGTAATGACCCCACGTGAAGTCGTAGCCTTTGCAACCGAAAACAAGGTCCAGATGGTGGACTATAAATTTCTCGACTTCGTCGGGATCTGGCAGCATTTCACCACCCCGATCAGCGAATTCAACGAAGACATCTTCGAAGAAGGTCTCGGTTTCGACGGCTCTTCGATCCGCGGCTGGCAGCCGATCCACAACAGCGACATGACCATCGTGCCGGATGCGACCACCGCCAAAATCGACCCGTTTCCCGAAATTCCGACCCTCAGCCTTATCTGCAACATTTTCGATCCGATCACCAAGGAAGGGTACACCCGCGACCCCCGCTTCATCGCCCGCAAGTGCGAGGCATACCTGAAGTCGACCGGCATTGCCGACACCGCTTATTTCGGCCCCGAGCCTGAATTCTTCATTTTCGACGATGTCCGCTTCTCTTCCACCAACAACCAGTCCTTCTACCTGGTCGACTCGATCGAGGGGGCCTGGAACTCGGGCCGCGAAGAGTTCCCCAACCTCGGCTACAAGCCGGCGCACAAGGGCGGTTATTTCCCCGTCGCTCCGACCGACTCCCTGATCGACCTCCGTAATGAGATGGTGCAGGTCCTGCAGAGCGTCGGCATGCGCATTGAGGCTTCCCATCACGAGGTGGCCTCCGGCGGGCAGTGTGAAATCGACATGCGCTTCGATTCCCTGCTCAACATGGGCGACACCCTGCAGTGGTTCAAGTACATCATCCGCAACGTCGCTTTCCGCAACGGCAAAAGCGTCACCTTCATGCCGAAACCTCTCTACGGCGACAATGGTTCCGGGATGCACTGCCACCAGTCCCTCTGGAAAGACGGCGTCAACCTCTTCGCCGGCGACGGCTACGGTGGCCTCTCCAAGATGGCCCTCTACTACATCGGCGGCATCATGAAGCACGCCAAGGCCCTGTGCGCTTTCACCAACCCCGGCACCAACTCCTACAAGCGCCTGGTCCCCGGCTTCGAGGCCCCCGTCAACCTGGCCTACTCCAACCGCAATCGCTCCGCCTCCCTGCGCATCCCGGTGACTTCCAATCCCAAGTCGAAGCGCATCGAGTACCGGACTCCTGACCCCTCCTGCAACGGCTACCTCGCCTTCTCGGCCATGGTGATGGCCGGTCTGGACGGCGTCCTGAACAAAATCGATCCGGGTGAGCCTCTGGACAAGGACATCTACGGGCTTTCCCCCGAGGAGCTCAAGGACATCCCGAACGTCGCCGGCAGCCTCGAGGAGGCCCTCAAGTGCCTCAAGGAAGACCATGCCTTCCTGCTTAAGGGGGATGTCTTCACCGAAGACGTCATCGAGAAGTGGATCGAGTACAAGACGGAAGCCGAGGTCAACCCGGTGCGGATGCGCCCGGTTCCCCTCGAATTCGCCCTTTACTACGACTGCTGATTTCGAACAGAGACTTTGTTACAGCAAAAAAGCCCCCGGAACTTCCGAGGGCTTTTTTGTGTCTGCGGGGTTTGCGTAGGGGCGCTGCTTGCCGCGCCCCGGGGCGGAGCAAGCGCCGCCCCTACAAGGCGTGTTTCTCAACGAACGCCTTAATCGCCTCGATATCCGCATCGATCACTTCGCAACGTCGCTCCTTCGATTCGATGCCGGCGAGGGAGAGCGGGGCTTGCGGGTCGGTCCCGGTAGCGCTGCGAACAGCGTCGCCGAATTTCGCCGGATGCGCTGTCGCCAAGCAGATGACGGGCGCTTCACCGCCGCTCAACTCGCGGCCGGCGCGAACGCCGACGGCGGTGTGGGGGTCGAGCACATAGCCGGTGGCCGCATGGAATTCGCGGATCGTGGCGAGGGTCTGTTCGGTATCGACGGTCATGGCCGCAAAGTCTTCGGCGATCTGTGCTCTTTCTTCGGCCGCGAACGACAGCCGGCCGGTGCGCTGGAAGCTGGCCATGGCCTCCTGCACCCTGTCGGAATCGCCGCTGAAGAGATAAAACAAGTAGCGTTCAAAGTTGCTGGCGATCTGGATGTCCATGGACGGAGAGAGAGTCTCGACGACCTCGCCGATCGAATAATCACCGTCCCGGACGAAGCGGGTCAGAATGTTGTTCTCGTTGGTGGCGAGGATCAGTCGGCGGATCGGCAGCCCCATCTTCCTGGCGATGTAGCCGGCGAAAATGTCACCGAAATTGCCGGTCGGGACGGAAAAATAGGGAGCCTGGCAGCCGGTTTCACGGCGTACCCGGCCCCAGGCGTAGAAATAATAGACGATCTGAGCCAGAACACGTGCCCAGTTGATGGAATTCACGGCTCCGAGGGAATACCGGGTCTTGAATTCCAGGTCGCCGAAGATCTCCTTGACGATCCGCTGGCCGTCGTCGAAAGTCCCTCGGATGGCGAGATTGAAGACATTGGCGTCGGTGACCGTGGTCATCTGCAGTTCCTGGATGGGGGAGACGCGACGGTGCGGGTGGAGGATGAAAATGTTGATGTTCTTTTTGCCGCGCACGCCGTAGATGGCGGCGCTCCCGGTATCCCCGGAGGTGGCGCCGAGGATGTTCATCTTCTCGCCCCGTTCCTTCAGCAGGTACTCGAAAAGGTTGCCGAGAAACTGGAGGGCGACGTCCTTGAACGCCAGGGTCGGCCCGTGGAAAAGCTCCAGGACGTAGATTCCGTCCTTGTGGAGCACCGGCGTGATTTCCGGGTGGGTAAAGCTTTGATAGGAGCGGTCGACGAGATCCTTGAGGTCCGCGGAAGGCAGGTCGCCGGTGAAACGGTTGATGATCTGGAAAGCCAGTTCGGGGTAAGCCATACTGGCCAGCATTTCGATATCGCCAGGGGTCAGGGCAGGAATCGATTCGGGCAGCAACAGGCCGCCGTCATCGGCCAGCCCCATCATCACCGCTTCCTTGAAGGAAAGATTACGAACCTGGCCGCGGGTACTCTGATATCGCATGACTTGCTCCTTTGATTAATAATGGTGCACATCTTAACAGGAAAGGGTGGGCGAGGGAAGGGGAGAAGCAGAGGCTGTGGATCGCGGCGGTGGCAACATGGTTCAGGTATGGTACGCTGTTTCAGCGATGAACGCCTGCCGCCGGCAATCATCCGTTTAGCATCGGGGCGAGCACTTTCCATGGCCGGTCAGGACCGCTAGGGAACTGGCCGAAGGGGGTGGAATGAGAGGCTTCAGGAGTCCCACTCGCCAGTTGAAAGACCTGTCGCTGGTTCTCTTCATGGCTGTCGGCGGCACTCTGGTCCTGGCCGGTCTGGATGCCTTCGAATGGCTTTACCGGCACAGCCGCCCCTTCGATCATTATGACCTGGATGAAATTGTCGTGTTCATGTCGCTCTTCCTGGCCACCGGGCTGTTGTGGTTTTCGGCTCGCCGGACCCGGGAAGCCAATCGGGAGATTGTCGAGCGCAGGCGGATGGAAGCAGATCTGAACCAGCTCAACGCGGAGCTGGAGCAGCGGGTGGAACTGCGCACGGCCCGATGCGAGACAGAACTCGGCGAACGGAAGCGGGCGGAGGAAAAACTCATCCGGTATCAAAACCGGCTTCGGTCCCTCACCTCGGAGTTGTCTCTCGCCGAGGAGCGGGAAAGACAGCGCATCGCCGCCGACCTGCACGACCATCTCGGGCACACCCTGGCCTTGGCCAATAACAGGCTGGCGGTCATCGCGGGTTCCCTTTCGCCGGACCAGGCGGGAAGCATTGAAGAGATAAAGATGCTCATCGAACGGGCGATCAGGTCTACCCGCTCCCTCATTTTCGAGGTGAGCCCGCCGATCCTCGACCATTTTCCCTTCGCGGCCGCTGTGGAGTGGCTGGCAGGAAACATCCTTGAAAAAAATGGCATATCCTTCCATCTGACGGTCGATGCGGGCCCCTGGCCGCTGGCCGATGACACCCGCCTGCTCCTGTTCAAGGCGATACGGGAGCTGCTGGTCAATGTCATCAAGCACTCCCGGGCTCACCATGTGGAGATTTCCATCCGGAGAGAAGCCGATAGCCTGGTCGTTGGCATCGAGGATGATGGAATCGGCTTCGATCTGCCCGAAGATCACGCACCGGCCCACGGCGGCAGTGGCTTTGGACTTTTCAGCGTCCGGGAACGGTTGACTTACCTGAATGGCCGATTTTCGATCCTGTCGGCACCCAACCGGGGGACCTGCATAGGCTTGACGGTGCCGCTGGCGAAAGAAGAAACGGGGTAGGGCAATGGCGACAGGAATCGTTCTGGCTGACGACCATAAGATCTTCCGCGAAGGCGTCCGCAGCCTTCTTGACCAGCATCTCGACCTGAAAGTGCTGGGAGAGGCGGACGACGGGCGAAATGCGGTCGATCTCGTCCGGCAACTTTCGCCGCAGGTGGTGATTCTCGATGTGACCATGCCGATCTTGAACGGAATCGATGCCGCCCGCCGAATCCTGGCCGCGAGTCCGGACGTCAAGGTGATCGCCTTGTCCATGCATTCGCACCAGAGTCTGGTGCAGGAGATGCTCAGAGCCGGAGCCTCAGGCTACCTCCTGAAGGAGTGCGCCTTTGAAGAGCTGGTGCAAGCCATCCATTCGGTACTCGGAGGGAAGATTTATCTGAGCTCGGAAATAACCCGGATGGTGCTGGGAGGGTATCTGCAGACCTCCCGCAAGAGGGAAAGACCGGATGCTTCCTCGTTGGCACCGAAAGAAAGAGAGGTCCTGCAACTGCTTGCCGAAGGGAAAACGACGGGGGAAATCGCCCAACTCCTGCACATGAGCGGCCGGACAGTGGAAAAGTACCGTTCCCAGATCATGAAAAAGCTGAACATTCATAACCTGGCCGGCCTCACCAAATTTGCCATCCGCGAAGGGCTGACCAAACCCTGAGCAACTGCGGGTCACCGGAACCCGGGAAGAAACAAAATGTGCCCGCGTTCTTCGGAGCGCGGGCACATTTCATTTCAGCTGATCAGTACAGTTTCAGTCGGGATCCAGCCCGAGGAAGGTCCCCAGAGGCGGCAGCCCGGCCGCGGGGCGCCCGCCGGCGCCCACTGCGGGCAAGTTAATCGTCACCGGCGTGGCGAACGTTCCTCCGTTGGGGATCAGGAGCTGCGGATGATCGAAAGGAGCCATATCCTGGCGCACCCGTTCGTCGGTGAGGGCGAGCAGGAATTCGATAAGGGGTTCCTCATCCTCTTCGTCCAGGTTGATGAAGGCCATGTTGCGTTCGAGGTTGGCGACGTTGACGTCGCTGAAGTCTCCCTGGCGGTCGTAGAACTCGACCACTTGATCGAGGGTGGCCTGGCCGCCGTTGTGGAAGTAGGGCCCGGTCAGCTCGACATTGCGCAGACCCGGAATCTTGAAGGCGCCGTCCACGCCGACCCGGTCGTCTGCGGGACACGGGGCAAGAGGCGGCTCCCCGCACTCGTCGTCCGGCAGCTCAGGGGCGAAACCGAGTTCCTGGAGCGCCTGCCGTGCGAAGGAGAGGGGGAAGCCGCCTTCCACGCCGCCGCGGCCCAGGTCTTCTGCGATCGGCCGGACACCGATGTTGGCGAAGCCGTTGTCGATGAAGGCCGTCGCATCGGCGATCTGGAGAAAGCCGCCGACAAGTTCGGTCGTTTCCTCCACCTCGATCGGCTCCTCCTCCACGCTGGCAACGGAAGCATCGGTGAGCTCCGGGCCGCCGTGGCAGCTTACGCAGTTGCCGGCACCGATCTCGACGCCGAAGACGGCCTCTGCCGCCTCGATGGCCGCGTCGACCTCGAGGGGGTTGCCACGCGCACCCCGGTTGATGAAGACCACCAGCCCCTGGAGCTGCTCTTGATCCAGGGCGTCGTCGTCCCCGGCCATAAACCGGTCGAAGGGGGTCTGGTCCGAGACCAGCGTCGACTCGTACATCTGCACCGCCAGGCCGAAGAAGAGGCTGAAGTTGGCTTCCATCAGGGTGTAGTCTTCAGGAGTGAGCTGGTCCGAGTCCCAGTATTGGGGCCGGAAAGCCTGCTGGATCAGGGCGGCGTAGGAAAGGTTGATCCCGGTCTGGCCCTGCCGGGCCCGGGAGAAGCTGCCGAGCACGCTGTCCCTCGGGTCGACCATCTGCAGGCCCAGGGGGGTGAGGCTCAGGAGCTTGCGGCCGATGAGCGGGAAGGGGCGAGTGGGGTTGAAGAACGACATCTCCAGGTCGCTTTGGGGCGGACCCACGGCCTGAGAGGCCAGGCTCGAGTTGGGGATGAGCACCGACACCTGGCTCAGGTTGCCGAAAGCGTCCGCCACCCAGATCTTGGCGTTCTCGTCCAGGGGTCCGATTACGCTCACCCCGTTGAACTGGTTGTGGGCGCGGCCGTCAAAGAAGTTGGCGAAGTTGAACACCGCGTTGATCGTGGTGGGGGTGTTGCGCGGCTCCACCCGCCGCACGTTATTATCGATCAAGGCGGCATTCGGGTTGTCCAGGTTGAAGATCAGGTCGAGGATGGGGGTTCCCACGTCGTTGGGGTCTCCGGGGGTCACAGTGACAAAATCCGCCCTAAAGACCCCCATGGAGGAGGCCACGTCGTTCGTGTCGGCAAGGATCACCCTGTTGTTGAAGTTGTTCTCCTCGGGGTCCGCCAGGACAAAGAACGGGAAGTCCGCTTCCAGCAGGGTATAGTCGGGTTTAAACTGCGGAAATCCGGGCACCCCGAGGGTGGTGTTGCCGAAGACGGCATCCCCGGCCTTCAGCCCGGGGCTCAGCTGGTTGCGGGCGCGGCTGTCGGCTCCCGCATGAAAGTGGCAGGAAGCGCAGGCCTGGCCGTCGCTGCCTACCTGCATGTCCCAGAACAGCGCCTTGCCGAGGCGGATGGCTGCCATTCTCGCGCCGTTGCCGGGTTTGAGAAACTCGGTCAGGTTCTCCACCTCGGGAATCGGGACGGTAGTCAGAGAGTCGAGCCCTGCCGCCTGGGCCGCCGCCCGCACCAGGGCCGGGTTCAGGGCAGGCTCTTCGGCGGCAGCCTGCGCCTGGGAGCCCACCTCGATACCGTCTCCGAGGGTTCTTGGCAGCGCGCTTGAACCACCCCCTCCCCCGTCGCCGCAGCCGTACAGCGCCAGGCTGAAAGTCGCTGAAACGAGGAAAGTCACCGGCATCCAGCTTGGTAAAGCATGTCTCTTCATCACGTTTTCTCCCTTCTTCTCCATAGGTTGACGTTTTGCACCAAGTCTTCCAAGGTTATGCGAGAGCCGGCATCTGTCCATGCGTAGAAATACGCTATTCGCAGGGGGGAATTGCGCAACTTCTCTGGGGGAATGGAGCGGGAGGCGGTAGGGTATCCCTGTCGCCACTTGACTTGGAAATACAGGGACAACAGCGACGGGCTGTGTATTCAGCGCGGCAGGAGGAGTCGTGCAAACCAGTGGCTGTGGGGGAGCGGGCAGAGGGGGCAAGAGGAGAAGCCAAAGGGGGAGCGGCACGCCGCTCCCCCTTTGAGTCTGCAGACTTTCGAAAATTTAATTCATGGCTTCCTGGGCGTCGACCACGGCAACCGCGGCCATGTTGATGATGTCGGCGATGTCGTCGCCGCGCTGCAGCACATGCACCGGCTTCTTCATCCCCATCAGAATCGGCCCGACGGTCTCGGCGCCGCCGAGCTTGTTGAGCAGTTTGTAGCAGATGTTGCCCGATTGCAGATCGGGGAAGATCAGCACGTTGGCGTCCCCCTTGAGCTTGGAGAAGGGGAACTGGTTGGCCATCAGCTCAGGATCCAGAGCGACGTTGGCCTGCATCTCGCCGTCCACCACCAGTTCGGGCGCCCACTCCTTGACCAGTGAGGTCGCCCGCTTCACTTTCAGGGAGAGGGGATGCTCGGTGCTGCCGAAGTTGGAGAAGGAGAGCATGGCGACACGCGGCTCGACGTCGAAGTGCTTTGCCTTCTGGGCGGTGAGAATGGCGGTCTCGGCCAACTCCTCGGCGGTCGGCTCGATGGTCACCGTGGCGTCGGCGCAGAAGACGACGTCCTTCTTGAAGACCAGCATATAGACGCCGTGCACCTTGGAGAGGCCGTCCTGCTTGCCGATGATTTCCAGGGCCGGGCGGATGGTGTCGGGGTAGTGGTGGCTGATGCCCGAGACCAGGGCATCGGCATCGCCTTTTTCCACCATCATCGCCCCGAAGTAGTTGCGGTTCTTCTTGATCAGGCGCTTGGCTTCGGCCCGGGTCACCCCCTTGCGCTGCCGCATCTCGAAAAAGGCGTCGATGTACTCCCCGCGGGCGTCGGCCTTGGTGGGATCGATGATCTGCACACCTTTGAGGTCGAGGCCGAGTTCTTCGATCTTGTTATAGATCTCCAGTTCGTCGCCGAGCAGGATAGGGATGGCGATCCCTTCGTCGACCAGGACCTGAGCGGCGCGCAGGATTTTCTCCTCCTCCCCCTCGGGGAAGACGATCCGTTTCGGGTTCGCCTTGGCTTTGTTGATCAGGGTCCGCATGATCTCCTTGGAGCGGCCCTGCAGCGCCTCCAGCTGCTCCTTGTATTTTTCCATGTCGGCGATGGGACGACGGGCGACGCCGCTGTCCATGGCCGCCTGGGCAACCGCCGGGGCGACGTGCAGCAGCACCCTCGGGTCGAAGGGCTTGGGAATCAGGTACTCCCGGCCGAAGCTGATCTCGACGTTGCCGTAGGCCTTGCGCACCGAGTCGGGCACGTCCTGCTTGGCCAGGTTCGCCAGCGCCAGGCAGGCCGCCATCTTCATCTCATCGTTGATGGCGCTGGCGTGGGTGTCCAGCGCCCCGCGGAAGAGAAAGGGGAAGCAGAGCACGTTGTTGACCTGGTTGTTGTAGTCCGAGCGGCCGGTGCCGACGATGACGTCGTCGCGCACCGCCTTGGCCTCGGCGGGAGTGATCTCCGGGTCGGGGTTGGCCATGGCGAAGATGACCGGGTCCTTGGCCATTGAGCGCACCATCTCGGGGGTAACCGCGCCCTTGGCCGAGACGCCGAAGAAGACGTCGGCGCCGACCATCGCATCTTCGAGGGTGCGGGCGGCGGTGTCGTTGGCCAGGCGTTCCTTGTACAGGTTCATCCCCTCGGTGCGACCCTTGTAGATGACCCCCTTGGTATCGCAGGCGTACAGGTTCTCCGGGCGGGCGCCCAGCACCAGGGCCATGTTGGCGCAGGCGACGCCGGCGGCGCCGGCGCCGTTGACGACGATCTTGACCTCCTCGATCTTCTTGCCGACAATCTCCAGTGCGTTCAGAAGACCGGCGTTGGCGATGATCGCGGTGCCGTGCTGGTCATCGTGGAAGACCGGGATATTCATGATCTTCTTGAGCTCTTCCTCGATGTAGAAACACTCGGGGCCCTTAATGTCCTCCAGGTTGATGCCGCCGAAGGTCGGCTCCAGAATTTTGACCGTGCGGATGATCTCGTCGGAGTCCTTGGTGTTGAGTTCGATATCGAACACGTCGACGTCGGCGAAACGCTTGAAGAGAACCCCCTTGCCCTCCATGACCGGCTTGCCGGCCATGGCGCCGATATCTCCGAGGCCGAGCACCGCGGTGCCGTTGGAGACGACCGCTACCAGGTTTCCCTTGGCCGTGTACTCATAGGCCAGGTTGGGGTTCTTCTCGATTTCCAGGCAGGGTTCGGCTACCCCCGGGCTGTAGGCGAGGGAAAGATCCCGGCTGGTGGCGCAGGGCTTGGTGGTGATGACTTCGATTTTGCCTTTGCGGCCCATACTGTGGTAGTCGAGGGCGTCCTGACGCTTGGACATGGTTCCATAGCCTCCCTGTGTTGATTTTTACTTTCCTTAAAGTATTCGCTTCCTGGTAATTCGTCTCTTTCTTGAGACAATATTATAATTATTGTAAAAGTGCGACCCCGGATCGCTAAAACTCGGGTCATTTTTTTAGTCAAATTAAACTTTAAAATAGCCGCCTTTCGCTTGCCTTGTCAAGCGGAATATCGATGCGGCTGGTGCAATGGAAACCTTGTTTAATTATCATCTCCGTAGGGGACAGCAACGTCGGTGCCAAGCGTCCAGAAGATTATCTTTTTCTTTAAATGCCAGGGACTTCTGCGGGGTCAAGGAGTCAATGGCCGTTTGTCTGCGGCTGATATCGACAGTCAGAAATGGCAGTTGGTCGTCTTATCGGCTGTTTTTGGCCACTCTGCTCCAGAAATTGCCGCTCGGGGTGGATTTTATCACGGCCATGAATATTTTCAGGATTTTGGATAATCGATTGACACTTTTTATTGCCGGGAGGTAAAAAGAAACCTGCACAGGCGTTCTGCTATACTTAGCCCTCGAAGGCTCAAGCACGACTTCAGCCAGGGTCTTGTTGAACGGGAATGGCATATTGAAAATAGGGGTGCTTTCCGATACGCATATCCAGGAGATCAGACAGGGGAATGTGTTTCTGCACGCGCTGGCGGAGCGGTACTTCGCCGATGCCGAAATCATCCTGCACGCCGGCGACGTGATCAATCCAGATATCCTGATGGCGTTTGCCGATCGAACTGTCCATGTGGTACGCGGCAATATGGACCCGTTCGTCAAGGGCATCCCCAACCGGAAGATCATCGAGGTCGGGGGGGTCCGGATCGGCCTGATACACGGTTGGGGCGCACCGGATACCCTGGAGGAGAGAGTACTGCACGAATTCAGGGGCGATCGACTCGATTGCCTGGTTTTCGGCCACAGCCATCATCCGCTCTGTCGCCGTCGTGGCGGGGTGTTGCTGTTCAACCCCGGAAGTCCCACGGACCGTCGTTGGGCGCCGTTTCATTCGATTGGCATGCTGGAAGTGGCTGAAGGCATCGAAGGACGGATCATCCGTCTGGATGACTAATTCCCGAAGGGAGAATTGTCGACATGAAGCAGCTTTGGGCACCGTGGCGCATGGCCTACATTCGGGGGGAGTCGGAAAAACCCGAAAACGGCTGCATTTTCTGTATCCGCGACATCAGCGGCGAAGATCGCGAGAGGTTGATCCTTTATCGCGGCGAACATGTTTTCGTGGTCATGAATAAATATCCTTATACCAACGGGCATCTCATGATTGCGCCCTATCGGCACACGGCCGATCCGGCAGAGTTGACGGATGTCGAGGCGCTGGAGATGCATCGCCTGATGATTGTTTACCGTGACGTGCTGAAAAGCCGTATTGCCCCGCAAGGTTTCAATATCGGCATGAATCTGGGCCAGATCGCCGGCGCCGGCATCGCCGACCACCTGCATCTGCACGTTGTCCCCCGCTGGAGCGGCGATACCAACTTCATGCCGGTTTTTGCGGATGTGCGCGTCATACCTCAGCACCTGGAAGCTACATTTGAGCATCTGGCTCCGGCTTTTCCAAGGAGGGTCTTATGAAAACGCTGCGGATCGTTCTGGCCTTGATCATCCTGGTGGTTCTTTTCATCTTCAGTATCTACAATCCCGAGCCGGTGCAGTTGACCCTGTTTAAATATCAGACATGGCATCTCCCCTTGGCTCTGGTCCTGATTTTTGTGTTCTTTCTCGGGTTTTTCCTGGCAGCGCTCTATTTCAGCGTCAAAATTTCCCTCCTGCGTCGCCAACTCCACCTCTCGCAGCGGGAAAAGGAGGCTCTGCAAAAGGATCTGGCAAGCAAGCGCAGTTCGACCACTCCGTGAGATTTGAATCACTCGCCACTTTCGCCAACTGGCTGTCTTGAACTGCTCTCTCCGGCAGCGGAAGTTGCCGCAGCAAAGGATTTAAAAGCTTATGCTGGAAATTTTCCACAAGGGCGGCCCGGTCATGTACCCGATCCTTTTCTGTTCGGTACTGGCCCTGGGCATTTTTTTCGAGCGTTTATGGATGTATTTCAAAGTAAGCCGCGGGACCATGGTCTTGCTGAGGGAAGTCGAAAGCCTGGTGCATAAGAACCGCATAGATGAGGCGATCATCATCTGTCAGCGTTCCGGTACTCCGCTGGCGCGCATTTTCATTGCCGCCCTGCGCTCATCCGGGCGCCCGCGGGAGCAGATCAAGACGGTTGTCGAGGAAGTTGGCGGCCGAGAGGCGGCCCCGCTGGAGCGTTACCTGGGGCTGCTCGGAACCATCGCCACCCTCTCCCCGCTCCTCGGTCTGCTCGGTACCGTTTTCGGCATGATCCAGGCTTTCAACGTCATTGCTGCCCAGGGTGTCGGCACTCCCGCTACGCTCGGTGGCGGGATCTCCGAAGCGTTGATTACGACGGCTGCCGGTCTCACGGTAGCAATCCCCACCATCCTTCTGCATAAATACCTCTCAAGCCGGGCGGATCGCCTGATCCTCGAGATGGAAGAGTATTCTCTGCATATCGTCGATCTGCTGGAGCGCTAGAAAATGGCATTTGCGCGGCGCAAACGTGAGGAACCGAGAGTCGACCTTACGCCGATGGTCGACTGCGTTTTTTTGCTGCTGATCTTTTTCATGATCTCAACGACTTTTGTCGAGACCCCCGGCATCGCTGTCAAATTGCCGGAATCTTCTTCCAAGGTCGTCGAGAAGGCGCCGGAGGAGATCAAGGTTTATCTCTCCCGGGAGG
This sequence comes from Desulfuromonadales bacterium, assembly GCA_035620395.1. Taxonomy (NCBI): domain Bacteria; kingdom Pseudomonadati; phylum Thermodesulfobacteriota; class Desulfuromonadia; order Desulfuromonadales; species Desulfuromonadales bacterium. Next base: position 14,399 of record DASPGW010000218.1, read on the forward strand.
GGGAAGTTTACATTGGAGAGGAGCGACTTTCTCTCGAAGAACTGCGTGAGCGGCTCGTCGGCTTCGGGGCGAAGGCGAGGGGGATGAACTTTGCTCTTTACGCCGACCGTGAGGCCCGTCACGGGCGGGTGGTCCAGGTTATGGACATGGCCAAGGAGGCCGGTTTCGGCAAGTTGGCCATCGCCACCGAACAGCGGCCGCCGCAGTGAGTGACTTTTTTAAATTGCCAAAATTGAAGGGAAAGGGGCTTGCATGACAAAAACCATTGCCATTCTCACCGGCGGCGGCGACTGCCCTGGGCTCAACGCCGTGATTCGTGGAGTCGTGCGGGCAGCCGTTCTGCAGCGGGGGTGGCGGGTGCTGGGGGTAGAGGACGGCTTCGACGGGCTGGTCGACGGTCCGCGGGTGCGCGAACTCGACCTTCAAGCCGTGCGTGGCATCCTGCCGCGGGGCGGAACGATTCTCGGCACCAGCAACCGCGGCAACCCCTTTGCCTTTCCGGTTCGGGAGGGGGGGCAGATCAGACTGGCCGATGTCTCCGGGCAGGTTCTGGAGAACTTTCGCAGGAGCGGTGCGGAGGCCCTGATCGCCGTCGGTGGGGACGGGACGCTCAAGATTGCACGGCAGCTGAACGAACTCGGACTCCCCGTGGTCGGTGTGCCCAAGACGATCGACAACGATCTCAGGGGGACCGACGTTACCTTCGGTTACAGCACCGCCGTGGAGACGGTGACCGAGGCCCTGGATAAGCTGCATACCACGGCCGAAAGCCACCATCGGGCCATGGTTGTCGAAGTGATGGGGCGGGACGCTGGCTGGATCGCACTCGAATCGGGCCTCGCCGGCGGCGCCGATGTCGTTCTGATACCGGAGATCCCCTTTGATATGGCTGGCGTGTGCCGGGCCATTGCCCAACGCCGGGAACGGGGCAGCCGGTTCTCCATCGTCGTGGTGGCCGAGGGGGCATACCCCGCCGGCGGCGCCAAGGTGGTGCAGTTGTCGGCGGAGCAGAACCTGGGTGTGGAGCGTCTGGGCGGTGTCGCCCGTTATGTTGCCGCCGAGATCGAAAAATGTTTCGACATGGAGACCCGGGCCGTGGTTCTGGGTCATGTCCAGCGCGGGGGGTCTCCCTCGCCCTTCGACAGGAACCTTGGTTCCCGTTTCGGGGTGAAGGCCGTGCAACTGATCGAGGGGGGATTTTTCGGCCGAATGGTTGCCCTTGACGGCCGAACGGTCGTTTCTGTAGAGATCGAGGCGGCAGTCGGGTCCCTGAATCGAATCGATCCCGAGTGTGATCTCGTCCGCATGGCCGAGGAACTCGGTGTCATGGTGGGACGCTGATTATTTTCTTGACCAAACGCTGTTCTGGTCGCTAGTTTGTTTGAATTAAAAAGAGGCATTCCGGTATTCCGGAGACCGTATGGAAGTGTCTCGAGCGTTTCGCATGACAGACGGGCGGCACCAGCGGGCGAAGCGCCTTGTACTTTTTCCCTTATAGAGATCGCTGCAGGAGATCACCGGCATGGGAAAATTGAAATCGTTGCAGGGCGTGGATCGCGGTCGACTCTATGCCTTCTGTGGCGTATGTCTGGGCACTGGTGCCCCTCTGGGATGGGTGTTGGTCCGCCTGCTGTTCTTTCGCCAGCAGGGGGAGTCGGTCTGGGAGCAGATTGCGGCTGATATCCTGCAGTCGGGAGAGAGTCTCGCTCTGTATCTCTACATGGCCGGCGGGACGGCCCTGGCTCTGGGAGTATTCGGCTACCTGATCGGCAAGGCGTCCGAGCAGATCCATGACCGGGCCTGTTCTCTGGATGAACTCAATCGGGCCATCGCCCTGCAGAAAGAGGGTTTTGAACGCCGGTTCAAGGACCTCAATAACTGCATCAAGAACTTTCATGCCATCAACAACAGCATCCAGAAATCGGTTGATTTTCGCGAAGTCCTGCGACTGGCTGCCGATGGGTTGCATGAAATCCTCGGCTATGACCGGGTCAACATTCTCATGGTGAACCCGACCCGCGACAGGCTGGAATTCGTCGCCAGTCGAGGCGCCGGGCAGGATAATGTATCGGGAATCGTCATTCCGCTCGATGAGCGGGCCGGTGCACTGTACAAGACAGTTAGCGAAAAACGTCTGTTCCTGATTGACGACATTACCCTCATGCCCGAAGAGTTTCACCTCAAGCCTCCCTGTGACGCGGTGGTGCAGTTGCGCTCGCGCAGCTTCATCATCTGTCCGATCGTGGTCAGGGATGAGGTCGTCGGCCTCTTCGGCGTCGACAACAAGGTCAAACGCAAAGAGCTCGACGATACCGACGTCGATACGGTCAAGCTCTTTGCCGATCAGGTCTCCTCGGCGCTGACCAGGATCAGGCTGCTGCAGGCGATGGAGACTCTCACCCGACAACTCGAACGCACCTTCGAGGAACTTCTCAGATACCGCAAGGAACACTCGCGCCTCGATCTCTCCCTGAAGCAGGCGACCGCCTCCACCGGCGAAACAATTCGGGAAATTGCCGGCGCGGCGGAGGTCGTGCGGGAAGCGGTGGAATCAACTCATTCCTCCGTCGGCGAGATTTCTGTCTCCATTGATCAGGTCTCCCGGAACCTCGGACAATTGGCCGATTTCATGGAAAAATCGATTGCCGCCATGACGGAAATTGCCGCCACGATCAAATCGGTCGACGAGAA
>DASPGW010000219.1 GCA_035620395.1 Desulfuromonadales bacterium
CCTGGGTCTGGGGATTGTAGGTCCCGGAGAGGATGGTTTCGAGAGGAATCTTCTCCCCCGGGCGCTGTCCGTCCGTGTGCTCCAGCACGTTGACGAAGTAGAGCCGATCCCCGGGCTGTATGCCATGGTGGCTGAAGTTGACGATAATGTCGTAGCGCTCGGCGATCCCTTGGACCGGCAGTTGCCCCCTGACGGTGCCGAGAGTGCCGTCGAAGGCGACCGAGTGTTCCATGATGTTGCCGTCGTTGGCAATCATGTGGAAGGGAACCCGGTTGTAGGAGATGCCGGAGCCCGGCGGGCCGGGAATCTCGCCGCCTTCGCCGTCGAGCTGATGCACCAGGGCGATGGAAAAGTAGCGCGACACCGACCCGTTCAGGATGCGGAAGCGGTAGCTGCGCGCCCGCACGTCGAGGAAAGGCTTGTAGAGCCAGTTGGCCAGCACCTGGTCGCCCAGGAAGCCGTCGAGGTTGAAGATGTTGAACCACAGCTGTCCGGTCTGGTCCCAGGCCTTGTCGGCGACCAGCAGGTTGACGTCGTAGTCGCGGTTGCCCCAAGGCAGCGCCGTGCCGCTCGGCAGGCGCAGGTTGACGCCGTCGTCGAAGGCCTCGTTGCCGCGGTCGAGGGCGCTGTAATAGTTCATCATCACGGCATTCCCCTTGTACACGTTCTGCGCCGTGAAGTCTAGCATGTGGTCGTGGAACCAGTGGGTGCTCATCGTCTCACGCCAGTCGCCGCGGATCCGGATGGAGCCGTTCTGGCAGGTCTTCCGGCCCGGGTTGGCGTCGTTGACGAAGAGGGTTTCCCCCGGCGCACAGGGAAAGGCCGCCCGCGGATCGGTTGCCCTGGTGTTGATGGTATCGTAACCGGCCAGTTGAATCGGCCAGCGGTAGTCATAGAACTGCCCGGGGAAGAAGAAGGCGTTGGTGTAGCCGTCGCTCTCGGCCGGGGAGTGGCCGTTGTGCTCGTGGGTGGATATCGTGTGGATGCCGAAGCCGCGGTTGGCCGCCGGGTCGATGGGCAGCGCGTTGTAGTGGCGCATCAGGACCGCCTGGCCGTAGCGCACCATGAGCAGTTTGGGCGGCAGGGTCCCGTCGAAGGTCCAGAGGGCTTCCGGGTTCTGGATCGGCATGTCCGGGTGGAAGCGGATGACGATGCTGCTGGTCGTCCCCTCGGTGCCCGGCACGCCTGCGGTGTTGTGGTAGAGCCCGCCGGGGCCGAACTCGCCGAACTGGTAGCGGTGCAGCTGCTTGCCGTCACGGAAGCCGCCGTTCACCCGCGCGCCAGCCTGGGCGGTCTTGTAGTAGACCTGCGGGAAGAATTCGTTGAACCGCTGGTGGGCCCAGCCGCGTCCGGGCGGCCGCCCTTCGGCGGGCGGCGTATCGAGCTCGCGGCCGATATAGGCAGCAATCTGCGCCTTCCAGGGGTTTTCATCCACGTCGTTGGCAAACTCCGTGGGGAAAGGCGCGATCCCCGCCTGGGCCAGGAAAGCCTCCAGGGCAGCGGGAGCCGGTCCGCTCGATGCATTCACGGGGGACGGGAGGGGATTGGCCGGTACCGGCCCGGTAGCGCTGAGCGGTTCGGTGCCGAACTCCTCGAAAAGCAGCATCTGCTGGGTGAAGGGCAGGGCGCCGAAGAGCGGGCTCGGCCGGCTGTTGGTCGGGATGTTGAAAAATCCCGCGGGCTGCTGCTGGGCTTCCTGCACGACGTTGTTGGCGCCCGGGTCTACCAGGGTCTCGCCCGGACCCTCCAGAGTCCCTTCATTGGCAGGGGGGAGCGTTGCGAGCAGAGCGTTATCGGTCCCGTCGGTAAAAGCGGACGGGTCATCGGCTGGTGGAGGACCGAAGAAGTCGGCGACGGGAGTGTTGCCGCCGCCGTCCGGCGGCGTGGCGCTGCCGCCGCTGCCACCGCCGCCACTGCAGGAAGTCAGGGTGAGCAGGCCCATCAAGAAGATCCCTTGAAGAAACCAGCGTTTCGTTGCCGTGCGCATTTGTATCCTCCTTTCCGGAAGGCAGCTGGGCCTGTCGACCTATTTGATTATGAATTTTGCTTTCTTTAATGGTCAGTATCCCGCTATCGGGTAAATCGATCAATGGGGGGAAACGGTATTCAGGGGTAGGAAATTGCTACTTTTGGGGGAATTAAGAGATGGTAAACCTCAGGATTTCCAGATGAATTTGCTCAAGGCGTCTTGCCGGATTCCAGGGGGCGATACGGAAGGACAGCCATGATGGTGGTTCCCCGTCCGGGGGCTGAGATAATCTCCAGGCGTCCTCCCAAAGCGGTTAGCCGCTCCCGCATCCCCACCAGGCCGAGGCCGGAAGGCTTGCCGGTCGCCGTATGTTCCGGGTCCGGTTCGAATCCCACCCCGTCGTCCTGCACGGCGAAAATGATTTCGTCACCCTTCTGTTGCAACCGGATGTCGACCGTTCGCGCCCGGGCATGTTTGATCACGTTGCTGAGGGCCTCCTGATAGATTCTGAAGAGGGCGATTTCGGCGTCGGGTTGCAGGCGCTGCCGCTCCAGACCCGGAGCATGGAGTGTGATCCGGAGATCCTTGAGATGTTCTTCCATGCGGTCGAGGTTGTACTCCATGGCCGGCACCAGCCCGGTGTCGAGAGCCGGCGGCCGCAGCCGGGCGGTGACGTTGCGGATCCCATGAGCAAGCTGCGTAGTCAGGTCGATGAGCTGCTTACACTTGGCGGCATGTTCTTGCTCCGGCAGGGGCTGTCTGAAGCTCCCCAGTTCCAGCTGCAGCACGGTCACCAACTGGCCTAGTTCGTCGTGCAGATCCCGGGCAAGACCTGCCCTTTCATACTCCTCTGTCCGGTCCAGGTGTCGGTAAAGTTGATGGATCTGCTCCTCGGCCGTTTTTCGCTTGGTGGCTTCATTGAAGGTCCCGACCATGCGCAGGGCACGTCCCTCGGAGTCGCGGGCAATGACCTGGCCCATAGCATGGAACCATGACCATTCTCCCGATTTCCGGCGCAGGCGGTGTTCGGTTTCATAGAAGGAGCTGCGCCCATCCAGATGATGCTGCAGCAACTTCAGGACGGGGAGGCGATCCTCGGGGTGAAGAAGATCCTTCCAGGTCTGCACCGACTGATCCAACTCGCCGGGGGCATAGCCGAGGATGCGTTCGCCGCTCGGACTGTAATAGCCCTTGTCGGTGGTGAGGTCCCAGTCCCAGAGGCCGCTTTTGGTTCCTTCTAGGGCGAGCCGCAGGCGCTCCTCGCTTTTGCGCAGTTCCTCCTCCATCTGCTGTCGTTCTTGCCACTGGGTCTTGAAGGGTCGGTAGAAGAAATAATAGGCCGGCCACAGCACGATCAGCATGGAGGCCACGTCGATAAAGATCTCGGTCACGGAGATGGTCGGGTGGAGTTTGGCCTTAATCAGCCATTCCCCGATCTCGGCGATGAAGAGGACGAGGATGACCACCCACAGCAGCCGGCCGGGTGAGAGGTCGAACAACGGAAGCTTGTTCCGCATTTTTTTCCAGGAGGAGGGATTTTCCTGGGATTTCCGGGGGGAGGGGAACATGTTTTCGTCCTCGATTAATTCCGTAAAATTACGCATTAATCCGATGACCAGGATACGCTACCTGTTTGCGCAGGATTCTGCCGGTTGCTAGATTTTTAATTTCATTATCGTTAACACCTATCTTAACTATACAATTGAGGGGATGAGCAAATCTATGGGAGAGTTTGAATTCGGAAATGAAAATTTGCCCTTTTGAATGAGAAAAATGGCTGATTTGAGGGGAATTGATGCGTTCGGGCTCTCAGGATTTCCAGATGTCCGGGTCGACCAGGCCGATGCGGATGGCGTATTTCACCATTTCGACGGGGCTGTCCATACCGAGCTTGGTGGCGATATTGAGCCGGTGTTTTTCGACGGTCTTGGGGCTGATGCAGAGAGTGTCGGCGATCTGGATTGTGGAGAGGCCCTCGACGAGCAGCATGAAGACCTGCCGTTCCCTTTCTGAAAGGCTCTGGTAGCCCTCGTCGGGAGTCGCCGTCGAGCGGCCTTTCAGGTAGACGTCGACGACCGAAGAGGTGATGGATGAGCTCAGGAAATAGCGGCCCTTGGCAACGGCCCGAATGGCGCCGAGAATCTCTTCGCTCGGTCCCCCCTTCAGGATATAGCCGAGAGCACCGGCGTCGAGGGCCTGGCGGGCGTAGGCCTCCTTTTCGTACATGGAGAGGATCACGACCTTCGTCTCGGGTGAAGTATCCTTGACCATCTGCGCGGTTTCCAGGCCGGTCAGACGGGGCATGGCGATGTCGAGCAGCAGAACATCGGGATGATGAACCCGAGCCTTCTCCAGGGCTTCCATGCCATCACCGGCTTCCTCGACCACCTCCATGTCGGCCTCGGCTTCCAGCAACTGGCGCAATCCCTTCCTGACGATGGGATGGTCATCGGCGATCAGAACCCGAATGCCGCTCATGGTGTCTCCCCTGGTTCCTGTGGCTGGTTCGGGAGGAAGGCCTTGACGGTCGTCCCTTCTCCTGGGCTCGAGATGATCTCCAGTCGCCCTCCCAGGGCGGCGACCCGCTCCCGCATCCCCACCAGGCCGATGCCCCCCTGATTTTTTTCCCCCGGGAGAGTCAGCTGCGGCTCGAATCCTACCCCGTCGTCCTGTACGGCCAGAAGGATCTCGGAACCTTCCCGCTGCAGCCGGATATCGATCGTTCGCGCCCGGGCGTGCTTGACCGCGTTGTTGAGGGCTTCCTGGTAGATTCTGAAGAGGGTGATCTCGACCTCGGGTTCCAGGCGTTGCCGCTCCAGGCCCGGGGCTTGAAAAGTGATCTGAAGGTCATACAGGTGTTTTCGCAGGTTCTCGAGGTCGTATTTCAGGGCCGGCACCAGGCCGCTGTCGAGAGCCGGCGGCCGCAGGCGGGCGGTGACCTGACGGATCTCATGCCCCAGTTGCGTGGTCAGGTCGATGAGCTGCCGGCACCGGGCAACATCCTCGGGCTCCTGCAAGGTGCGCTTGAAAACCCCTAGATCCAGCTGCAGAACGGTCACCAACTGGCCTAAATGGTCGTGCAGGTCCCGGGCCAGGCGGGCTCTTTCGTTCTCGGCTGTCCGATCCAACTGCTGCCAGAGTAGATGCAGTGCAGCTTCGGCCTGCTTTCGCATGGTGATGTCGGTGTGGGTTCCTGTCACCCGGAGAGCCTTCCCCGCCGAGTCCCTTTCGACGACCCGGCCGCGGTCGAGGATCCAGATGTCATGGCCGTCCTTGGTGCGCATGCGGTACTCAGACTGGTAGCTGGGAGTAAGCCCGTTCACGTGGTCCGTCAGGGCCTGGAGCGTCTTCTCCCGGTCCTCGGGGTGCAGGTGGCTCTCCCAACTGCTGTAATGGGACGCCAGCTCCCCTGGTTCATAGCCGAGCATTGTTTGCCAGCGGGGACTGAAGTAGACCTCGCCGGTCGGCACGAGCCAATCCCACACTCCGTCGTTGATCGCCTCGAGGGCGTACTTCAAGCGCTCCTCGCTTGTTTTCAGCGCCTCCTCCATCCGCTGACGCTGGTGCCACTGGGTCTGAAAGGGTCGGTAGATGATAAAATAGATAGGTACAAGCACCACCAGCATGGAAATCATGTCGATAAAGGCATGAGGCAGATCCGACTCGGGGAACGCGTGGCCCAGAAGCAGCCGCTCGCCTACCTCGGCAAGGAGGATGGAAAGGATCACCACCAGCAGAAGCCGGCCGGGGGAGACGTCGAGTAAAGGGTGTTTCATTCGCAATCCGTTCCAGTTGGTGATATCCATCGGGGGGTCATAAGGGGAGGAGGACATGGTTTTGGCCTCATCTCTATTCTTGAAAATCAGTGTTAATGACAGGGGCCGGGTTCAAATGATTTTCCCTGAAGTATACCATGGGGGCAGTGTGCGCGCTCGGGAAAAAACCTGAAAAAACCGGTGCGAATCAGCCGGGATGGCAGTATTCCTCGACACCGGCGTACCCTGACAAGGTTTTCGCGTTTCACCCGAATTTGCAGAATCGGGTAGAATGATCAGGTAGGGAGATGGGCTGAGCGTGGGCGGAGCGAAGTTGGTATGAACGGAATGGAAATGTATCTCGGCGGATCGCCACTGGTGGCGGTCGGGGCAGCCTTTGCTGGAGGACTTCTCGTCAGCCTTTCCCCCTGCGTCTACCCGATGATCCCCATTGTGTCCGCCTATGTTGGCTCCCGCACCGCCGGGGCGAAAACCCGGGTGAGGTCTTTTCTCCTTTCGATGGGGTATGTGGTGGGAATGGCCGCCGTCTATTCGCTGCTGGGCATGGTTGCGGCCCTGACCGGAAGTTTCTTCGGACAGATCAGCACCAACCCCTGGGCGCTGCTGATTGTCGCCAATATCCTCCTCCTGTTTGCCCTGAACATCCTGGAGGTGCTGCCATTTCCCGCCTGGTTTGCGGATCGTCCCATGGAGCCGGCCGCCGGAGGGGTAATCGGAGCATTCCTGATCGGCGCCGCTTCGGGCCTGGTAGCCTCCCCCTGTGTTTCGCCGGTACTATTCGGCCTGCTCACCTACGTTGCCACGACCCAGAGTGTTGCCTACGGAGGCTTTCTGCTTTTCGCCTTTTCCATGGGGATGGGCGTTCTGCTCATTGTAATCGGTACGTTTTCGGGGATGGCCGCCGCTCTGCCCAGGCCGGGCCGCTGGATGGTCGGCGTAAAAAAGATTCTCGGCCTGCTGATGCTGGGTCTGGCGATATATTATCTGGTGAAGGCCGGGCAGGCGTGGTTTTAAGGGAGCTGAAGATGACCAGAATCGTAAAAACTCTTTTGCTGGTGCTGGGTTTCCTGACGGTCATGGTCGCCCCGGGCTGGAGCGTCGAGGTGGGTGAGCCGATGCCGGATTTTGCCCTGCAAACCTTTGACGGCAGCAAGCTCTCCCGGGCGACTCTCGAGGGAAAGCCCCTGCTGCTGGTTTTCTGGAATACCTGGTGTCCGAACTGCATGCGGGAATTCCCCGGCATCAACCGGCTGGCGGAGGAGTTTGGTCCGAGGGGGCTGAAGGTGCTCGCGATCAACACCGGAATCAACGATGCCGAGGGCAAGGCTCGGGCCTTCTGGAAAAAGCACGGCTACGGGTTTCCCACCGGCTACGATCATGTCTTCGAGATTGGACAGGCCTTCGGGGTCCGCGGAGTCCCGACCATTTTCCTGGTCGATAGCAAAGGGGTGGTGCGTTACAAGCACGTCCAGCTTCCCGAAAACATGGAAGAACACTTCAAGCAACTGATCCGCAATTGAACCTGAAAACGGCATTTACTCGCGCGCGCCAAGGCCGCAAAGAAATTCCAATCCTTATGAAGATATAGACCCGCACCAATCAGGTTAAACGCCAAGGTCAAATAACCGCCTGATTTTCCTTTGCGCTCTTTGCGAGCTTTGCGCGAAACTGCCTTTTCTAGGTTGAAGGGATCAGAGTGCCGCCCCGACGCTGAACATCAGCCGGTATTCCGGTTCGCTCTGCTTGCCGTTCAGGTCCTCCCAAACCGGGATGCCGAGGGAGAGGTCTGCAGACATCCCGCCTTCGGCCGAAAGGCGGGTCCCGGGAGATAGAAAAAGGATGTGCCCGCCGCTTTCCGGGTTCTTGACCCCGGCCACCTCCTCTTTTTGCCGGTATTCGCCGTTGGCCTCCAGAATCAAGTCCCAGTTCAGGTGAGAATGATGCTCGCCTCCGCGGTGGGAGTGCCCCATCTCCGGCAGCCGCCAGGAGAGAGCCGCATTGTAGGTCAGGAGGTCGCCGAGGTCGGTCTTCTGCGTCCCCTTGGTGGCCAGCAGATAGAGAGCGCTGGCGTCGAAGGCCAGGCTGTTGAAGTGGCGGGTGAGGCCGAGCCCGAGCATCGGATCCCAGGATCCGGAGCCCGGCTGGTGTTCGGCCTCGAAGCGTACCCTTTCCGGCGTTCTTACGTCGGTGCGGCCGGTGGGGGCTTTTACCCCGAAGAGCAGCGCCAGATGAAGTCCTGCCTCGGGTGGCTCCAGGAAGCGGCACTGACCGAAGAGGGTGAGATCCCCGATGCCCTTCGCGTCGCCGTGGTCCTCGACGTGGGGCGGCTCGCCCTCCGGTTCGTGATGCGCCTCGCGGATGGCATTGCGGTAAAGATAGGG
>DASPGW010000220.1 GCA_035620395.1 Desulfuromonadales bacterium
CCCATCATCGACATCCTCGAGCAGACCCCGCCGATACCCGAGGGCTGCCAGTGGGGGCTCTTCCTGCGCAACCACGACGAGCTGACCCTGGAGATGGTCACCGACGAGGAGCGCGATTACATGTACCGCGTCTATGCCCGGGACCCCCGCGCCCGGATCAACCTCGGCATCCGGCGCCGGCTGGCGCCGCTCATGGGGAACGACCGTCGGAAGATCGAGCTGATGAACGTCCTCCTCTTTACCCTCCCCGGGACGCCGATCCTCTATTACGGCGACGAGATCGGCATGGGCGACAACTACTACCTGGGGGACCGCGACGGGGTGCGCACCCCGATGCAGTGGAGCCCGGACCGCAACGCCGGTTTTTCCATGAGCAACCCGCAGCGCCTCTTCCTGCCGGTCATCATCGATCCCGAATACCATTTTGAAGCCGTCAGCGTCGAGACCCAGGCCCGCAACCCGGCCTCACTGCTGTGGTGGATGCGCCGGATGATCGCCCTGCGCCGGCAGTTCAAGGCCTTCGGCCGGGGGAGCATCGAATTTCTGACCCAGGACAACCCCAAGGTTCTGGTCTTCGTCCGCCGCTGTGAGGAAGAGACCATCCTGGTCCTGATCAACCTCTCCCGCTTCTCCCAGGCGGTGGAAATCAATCACCCCCGTTTCGCCGGTTTTGTCCCGGAAGATATGTTCAGCCGCAACCGGTTTCCCGTCCTCAGGGAGTCGCCGTACGTGATCCTCCTGGGCGGGCATGACTACCACCTTCTGCTGATGCGAAGGGAAGCGGCGGCAGTCACCCGGAAAGAAGAAGTTCTGGTCCCTGAAATCTCGGTCGAACACCGGTGGGAAGACGTCCTGGAGGGGAAGCCGCTGGAGCGCCTGGAGCAGGCGATCCTGCCGGACTATCTGAAGAAGCGCCGCTGGTTCGGGGGAAAGGGGCGCACCATCAACAGGCTCTCGGTCACGGACAGCCTGCCGGTGGCGGACGGTGAGGCGACGGTCTTTCTGGTCTTTATCGAGGTCGCCTACGCCGAGGGGGGGGCGGAAATCGTCCTGCTTCCCATGCACTTCGCCGTCCAGGAGAGTGCCCGACACCTGCTGGAGGAGTCACCCCAGTCCATCATCGCCCGCCTGCGCGTGGGCACGAAGGAAGGCCTGCTCTATGACGGGGTGCATAGTTGGGGATTGCGAGAGGCCCTGTTCGAGACAATTGCCCGCGGCAAGACGATCAGAATGAAGGGAGGTGAGCTGGTCGGTCGACGGAACCGGGCATTCAGAAATTTCCTGGCCGGGGCCGGAATGCCGGAGGCCTCGCAGATCCTGAAGGCGGAACAGACCAACACGGCGATCGTCTACGACCACAGCTTCTTTTTGAAGCTCTACCGTCGCCTGGAGGAAGGGGTAAACCCGGAGGCGGAAATGGGGAGGTTTCTCACCGAAGATATCCGCTTCGCCGGGGTCGCCCCGCTGATCGGCACCCTGGAGTATCGCCGGACCGTCGCCGAGCCGGTGGATATCGCCCTGCTCCAGGGATACATTCCGAGCCATGGGGATGCCTGGACGTTCACTCTGGACGAGGTCACCCGCTACTTCGACCGCGTTCTGTCCAGGACGGGGGCGCTCCGGGAGCCGCCGCCCCTGCCGCTCTCGCTCTTCGATCTCGATTTTGCCGCCGCCCCTCCGCTCATGCAGGAGCTGATCGGCGGCTTCTTCCTGGAGATGGTCGCCCTGCTCGGCAGAAGGAGCGGCGAGCTCCACCTGGCCCTCGCCTCCCGGCCGCAGGACCCGGCCTTCAGCCCGGAGCCCTTCTCCCTGCTCTACCAGCGCTCCGTCTACCAGTCGATGCGGAGCCTGGCGCGGCAGGTGCTCGTCCGCCTGGAGCGGAATCTGCAGCGACTCGCTCCGGAAGCCAGACCCGAGGCGCAGTGGCTGCTGGCCTCGGAGCAGGAGGTGCTGCAGCGGCTGCGCCGGTTCCTCGACCGGAAGTTTGCCGCCATGAAGATCCGCATCCACGGCGATTACCATCTCGGTCAGGTACTTTACACCGGCAAGGATTTCATCATCATCGATTTCGAGGGGGAACCGGCCCGGGCGATGAGCGAACGGCGGATCAAGCGCTCCCCCCTGCGGGACGTGGCGGGGATGATCCGTTCCTTCCATTATGCCGCCCATGCCGTTCTCCTCCAGCACGGGCAGCTGCGCAGCGAAGACGTCCCGGCTCTCGGCGAGTGGGCGGAAGCCTGGTATCGGCATGTCAGCGGGGTATTCCTCCATGCGTACCTGGGGACGGTCGCCAGCGCCTCCTTTGTCCCTGCGGAGCGGCACGACCTGGAAATCATGCTCGAGGCTTTTCTGCTGGACAAGGCGGTTTACGAGCTGGGTTACGAGCTCGACAACCGCCCCGACTGGGTCGGAGTCCCGCTGCGGGGCATCAGAGAACTGGTGGAGGGGCAGAGGTGAATGCTTCCTTCAAGATCGATTTCCGGCTGGTGCGGAAATGAAAAATGGCGCTGGCGCCGCCGGGGGCGGCAATGTTGCGGTGGGGGACGCCCGGGATCTTGACGTGCAGGCCAGTGACGGACGCTTCAGTTGTCTGGCGTTATGAGTTTGATGACCAGAACCCCGTTCACCCGTCACCTCGGGTCAGCCGCATGATCTCCTCGGTGCTCATCCGCGCCGTGGCGCTCCCGCGGACTCGAGCGAATCTCGGCAGATTCAATTTGCAAGTGCACCACCCAGGGCATCCCGCATGACTTCATAGGGTGTCCGGCAGCCTAAACACTTCCGGGGACGGTGGTTAAGACGCTTGACCGCCCGGTTTAATTCATCTTCTGGGACTTGGCTGAAATCGGAGTAGGCGGAGGGGACGTTCCTGATATTTGAAGATTCGTGATTTCCCCCAAGGTCTTTTCCTGATCTCTATCAGTAGTCAGAAGCGCCTCGGGAAGATTCAACTCTCCACTTCCCCCTCTTACCCCCTACTCCTCCCGCACCCGATACGCCCCCCGATGCGCCTCGGTATCGGCCCGGTGGGCGGCAAGGTCGGCGGCGACGCCGTCGACCTTTACCTCTGTGGTCGTATTTGACATTTAAACAGTATGGAGTGCCGCCCAGTTCCGTCCATGAACCACCCGATGGGGGCGGATAACTGGTCCTCTCCTGAAAACCCGGTTGCCGAGACCGACGAATTCGGTTATTTTCAACATAACTCCAAATCCGGAGAGAATCTGACGTGAAATCGGACGAGATTTTCCAGACTATCATTGGCCACCAGGACGAATTGTCCCGCCTCGGCGTGAGCCGCATCGGTCTGTTCGGTTCAGCCGTGCGCGGCGAGGCGAGACCGGAGAGTGATCTTGATTTTCTGGTGGAGTTTCGGCCGGGTGAAAAAAGCTACGACCACTTCTTTGAGCTGGCTGAGCTACTGGAGCGCCTGTTCGGCCGCAAGGTCGACCTGCTGACGGTTGACTCGGTCAGCCCCATCCTGCGTAAGCGGATTCTCCAAGAGGCCCGGTTTGAAACCATCCACTAGCTATCTCGAACACATCCTGATCGAAACTGAATACCTGCTGAAAACCTCCCGGTCTCTCAGCCAAGGTGAATTCCTTGCCGATGAAACACTGCAGCGGGCCTTCGTCCGAAGTCTGGAAATTATCGGTGAGGCCGTAAAAAATCTTCCCGATGACCTTAAGGCCCGCTACCCCGACCTGGACTGGCGCCGGATGGCTGGAACGCGGGATCGCCTGATTCATGGCTATTTCAGTGTCGACTTCGAACTGGTCTGGGACATTGTTCAGACCAAGATCCCACCTCTGCATGCCGGCATCCGCCGTATTCTTGGGAAAGAGCATCTCCCCTCTTGAACCTCAGTCGATCGAGTTAAATCCTCTACCCCCCCTGGCCAAAGGGGAATCCTTCGAAGCTCACCTCAGATGATGCGGTCCTCGCCGAGCTCCTCCAGGTCGAGGCCGGACTCGAGGGCTTCGAGGATGGCGTCGATCCCCGCCGAGCGGTCCACCACGGCCAGATGAAAGAGGGCATCGCCGCTGTGGACCAGCGGCAGGTTGAGGCGGCCGATGACGATGCCCGGCAGGGGCGCGCGGACCTTGACCTCCTGCTCCCCGAAGGGGTCGGCAACGGTCGCCAGGACTTCGCCTTTTTTGACGCGGGCGCCGAGAACGACGCCGGAGACGAGAATGCCGCTTTTGGGCGCCCGCACCCAGACGGTCGACCGGGCGACGAGGGGCTCGGTCGTTTTTTCTTTTGTCCGCGTTCGCCGGGACAGCATGCCGATTTCCCGCATCACGTTGACGATCCCCCGCAGGCCTGCCGTTATCGCCCCTTCCCGGAAGCGGAGCGCCTCCCCCCCCTCGTAGACCAGGGTGGGGATCCCCTTTTCGGCGCCGGCCATCCGCAGGGAGCCGTCGCGCAGTCGGGCATCGATGATCACCGGCGCGCCGAAGGCCCGGGCGAGCCGTTCGGTCTCCGGCTCATCGAGGCCGGCCCGGATCTGGGGGAGGTTGATGCGGTGGTTGGCGCCCGAGTGCAGGTCGATGCCGTGGGTGCACTTGTCGACGATCTCGTCCATGAAGAGCCGGGCCAGCCGCGCGGTGAGGGAGCCTTTGACGGAGCCGGGGAAGGCACGGTTGAGGTCGCGGCGGTCGGGCAGGTAGCGGGTGCGGCTGACGAAGCCGAAGACGTTGACGATGGGGATGGCGAGCAGGGTGCCGTGCAGATGCGCCAGCAGCTTGAGCTGCAGCAGCCGGCGGATGATCTCGACGCCGTTGATCTCGTCGCCGTGCAGGGCGGCGCAGACGAAGAGCCGTGGCCCCGGCTTTTTGCCGTGGATGACGTGCACCGGCATCGTCATCTCGGTGTGAGTGTAGAGATGGGCGGTCGGCAGGTCGACGGTGAGCCGCTCGCCCGGCTGGATCGTCACCTCGCCGATCCGGATCGCTTCCGCCATCGGCTTATCCTTCCCCGCGCGCCCGGTCGGTGGCGGGACGGGCGTGTTTCTCGATGTAGGTGATGATCATGCCGGCGAGATCCTTGCCGGTGGCCTTCTCGATCCCCTCCAGGCCCGGCGAGGAGTTGACCTCCAGCACCAGCGGCCCATGGTGCGAACGCAGCATGTCGACGCCGGCGACGCTGAGACCCATGGTCCGGGCCGCCCGGACCGCGGTCGTGCGTTCTTCCGGCGTGATCCTGGCCGGGACCGCCGTGCCACCGCGGTGGATGTTGGAACGGAATTCCCCTTCCTTGCCCTGGCGCAGCATCGCCGCCGCCACCCGGTTGCCGATGACGAAGCAGCGCAGGTCGCTGGCGCCGGCCTCACGGACGAATTCCTGTACCAGGATCTGGGCCTTCAGGCTGCGAAACGCCTCGATGACGCTGCCGGCGACGTTTTCCGTCTCCGTCAGGACGACGCCGATCCCCTGGGTACCCTCGAGCACCTTGATGACCACCGGCACGCCGCCGACCAGGTGGATGAGATCGTGGGTGTACCGGGTCAGGTAGGCAAAACCGGTGACCGGCAGGCCGATGCCGCGGCGGGCCAGCAGCTGCAGGCAGCGCAGCTTGTCCCGGGAGCGGGTGATCGGTACGGAGCGGTTGAGGCAGTAGATCCCCATCGTTTCGAACTGGCGGACGACGGCGGTGCCGTAGAAGGTGGTCGAAGCGCCGATGCGCGGGATGATGGCGTCGAAGCCCTGCAGCACTTCCCCCCGGTAGTGGATGGTCGGATGGCCCGAGGCGATCAGCATGTAACAGCGCAACGGGTCGATCACCTCCATCTCGTGGCCGCGTGCCCGTCCGGCTTCCGTCAGACGCCGGGTCGAGTAGTATTCGGAGTTGCGCGAGAGGATGCCGATCTTCATCACTGCTGCCTCGCCCGGAGCGCTTTTCGATAGGAGCGGGCCAGCGCCCGCCCCGTCAGGTAAGAGGCGCCGGGGTCCACCTGCACCCGGCCGCGCAGCGCCGTTCGCCCCAGCAGCAGGCGAAAGAGCATGGGATCACGGTTGGTCAGGCTCATCTCGACCTCCCAGGTCGACTCGCCGATGGTGACCGGGGAGCGGATCACCGGCCGCCGTTCCCGGTGGCCGCCTGAGTCGCTGACGAAGCGCCGGTCGACGACCTCGGCCACGCAATAGATCTCGATGTCGGTCCGCCGCTGCAGCGGATGGATGCCGAAGCGGACCATCGGCCTGCCGTCCTGCTCGAAGTCCTCGACGAGGAAGGCGTGCAGGACGGAGGTGCGCGCCCCAGTGTCGACCTTGGCCTTGATGGCGGGAATGCCCAGACCCGAAAGGGCCACCCATTCCCGCCAGCCGATGCGGGGTTTGTCTCGCGGTTCCTTCGGCGCCGCGGGCTCACCCGCGGACAGGGATATCTCTGTCGGTTTCATTCACCATCGCCATCAGGTGAGGGGCATGAGCCTCGACGAGCTGGTCATGCCGTTTTTCGTCGCCTTGTGTAAATAATAGCGCAGATTCAGTTTTCCGCTCCAGCCGCCGTCGTCGCCGCGGTTGCTTCATGCATGGCATCGGCTAGACTTCATGATAGCGCCGGTCGCAACCGTCGCCCCATCGTCGAGCAGCAATGTAAAGGAGAAAACATCATGCCCTTTGTCAACGTGAAAATCACTACCGGCGCCACCCGGGAGCAGAAGGAGGCGCTGATCGAGGGGATCACCGAACTGCTGGTGCGGGTGCTCGAGAAGAACCCGGCCACGACGCATGTGGTGATCGAAGAGATTGCGCCCGAGGACTGGGGAATCCGCGGGCATTCGGTCGCCGAGCTGCGGGCTGCCGGCGCCCCGGGCGTGTCGAAGAAGTAGGGCGCATCGGGGGCGATGAAGGGGGTGCAACGGGGGGGCGTTTCTGCTATAGTGGTCCCCCTTACGCGCCCTGCCGAAGGCGGGAGGCGCGCCTGACCGACTGCAACCGGAGCCTGTATGGACGACGAATTCGAAGACTATCTGGACGAAGAGGAAGAGGACACGCTGGAACTGGCCCAGATGGCCATCGACCGGGGGGAGAACGAAGAAGCCCTCGAGTATGCCGAGGAATACCTCGAAACCCACCCTTTCGACGTTGAAGCGCTCAACATCTGTGCCGTCGCCGCCGCCAACCTCGGCGATGAGCCCAAGGCCGTCGCCCTCTACCAGAAAGCGCTGCGACTCGACCCGAAAAACGGCGCCCTGCACCATAATTACGGGGTTTTGCTCGAGCGGCAGGGAGCGTTCGAGGCGGCGCTGTCCCATTTTCGCCGCTCCCTCGAACTGCAGCCCGATTTTCCCGAGGCGTACATCAACATGGGCAACACCCTCGATGAACTGGGGCGCACCGAGGAAGCCCTGCAGATGTACGACCAGGCCCTGCGGCGGGTTCCCGACTCACCCGACGTCTATTACAACCGGGGATATGCCTTCAACCGCCTCGGCCGTTACCAGGAGGCCCTCGACAATTTCGACCAGGTCTTGGCCGGGACGCCGAACGATGCCGCCAGCCTCAACGGCAAGGGTTACGCCCTCTCGGGCCTCGGTCGGGAAGAGGAGGCGATCGAATGCTACAGCCGCGCCATCGCCCGCGATCCTTCGGTGGCTAATTACTTCTACAACCGCGGGCTCTCCCTCTACCGCCTGGGGCGCTTCGAGGCGGCCCTGAACGATTTCAGGACGGCGCTCGAACTCGATCCCGACTTCTTCGAGGTCTGGATCGAAATGGCCGGCCTGCTGGCCGAACTGGGGCGTTTTGATGAGGCCCTTGGCGATCTCGAACGGGCCGAAAGCCTCGACCCCGAGAGTCCGGAACCCCCTTTCTACCGCGGCGTCATCAGCGAGAAGAAGGGGAACCTCGAACAGGCGCTGGCCGAGTTCGAGGAGAGCCTGCGGCGCGACCCCGAGTCGATCTTCACCCTCAACAACAAGGGGAACGTCCTCATCGACCTCGACCGGCTGGAAGAGGCCCTGGCCTGTTTCGACGCCATCCTCCGACGCACCGACCGTTACCCGCTGGCCCATTACAACCGGGCCTGCGTCTTTGCCCGGCAGGGGAAGGTGCGCGAGGCGGTGCGCGAACTCTCCCTCGCCTCGACCCAGGATTCCAACTTTCTCGATGATGCCCGGCAGGATCCCGACTTCGACCGGATCCGGAAGACGGCCTCCTTTCTCCGGCTGGTCGGGAGCGGCAAAGGCCGGCTCAAGAGAGCCTGAAAATGACCGGGATCCGGACCGAAGCGAAGCAGGCGCAGCGCGTCACCCTCCGGCTCAGCGGGATGAGCTGCGCCAGGTGCGCCCAGACCATCGAAAAGGGGGTCGCCGGCCTGCCCGGGGTGGAGCGGGCGGCGGTCAACTTCGCCGCTGAAAAACTGACCGTCGAGTTCGACGCCGGCCGGCTTTCCACTGAAGCCATTGTCCGCAAGATCGAGGACCTCGGCTACGGGGCCAGGTCGCCGGGCGGACCGGCGGCGGAGGCGGGGAAGCTGACCTTCGCCATCCAGGGGATGCACTGCGCCTCCTGCGCGGGGACGATCGAGAAGAAGCTCTCGGCGCTCGCCGGGATGCGCTCGGTCAGGATCAATTTCGCCGAGGATACCGGCACCGTCGAGTTCGATCCGGAACTGCTCGGCCGCGACGAGATCTTCGAGGCGGTACGCGACGCCGGCTACACCCCGCTGGAGGAACGCGGCGCCGCCGAGGAGCGCAGCGAAGCCCGGCGGGAACTCTTCTGGGTCATTTTCGCCGCCGCGCTCTCTCTCCCGATCATGGCCTTCATGTGGTGGATGCCTTTCGGGGCCGCCACCCACACCATCGAGGCTTTACTCGCTACGGTCGTCCAGTTCACCGCCGGGCTCACCTTCTACCGGGGCGCCTGGAAATCGCTGAAAAACCGCTCGACCAACATGGATGTGCTGGTCGCGATGGGAATCACCGCCGCTTACGGTTACTCGCTGCTGGCGGCCTTCCACCTCTTCGGCGTCTCGGGCGAGGTTTTTTTCGAGACGAGCGCCATGCTGATCACCTTCATCCGTTTCGGCAAGTGGCTCGAGGCCCGGGCCAAGGGGAAGGCGAGCCAGGCGCTGCGCAAACTGCTGCAGCTGCAGGCGGACCGGGCCATCCTGCTGGAGGCGGGCGAGGAGCGGGAGGTGGCCGCCAGCCGGCTGCGGGTCGGCGACCGGGTGGTGGTGCGCCCCGGTGAAAAGATACCGGTCGACGGCGAGATCGAGAGCGGCGAATCGGCGATCGACGAATCGATGGTGACCGGCGAAGCGGTGCCGGTGGAAAAGGGGCCCGGCGACACCGTCACCGGCGCCACCCTGAACAGCACCGGCCGCCTGATCATACGCGCCACCGCCGTGGGCGAAGCGACGGTGCTGGCGCAGATCGTGCGCCTGGTCGAGGAGGCGCAGGGGGACAAGGCGCCGATCCAGCGCCTGGCCGACGCCGTCTCCAACTGGTTCGTGCCGGCGGTGGTGGCGATCGCCGTCGTCACCTTCCTCGCCTGGCGCCTGGCGGTCGGCGCGGAGTTCCTCTTCGCCTTCAAGATGGGGATTGCCGTCCTCGTCATCGCCTGCCCCTGCGCCCTGGGGCTGGCCACCCCCACCGCCATCCTGGTGGGGAGTTCGGTCGGGCTTGGCGCCGGCATCCTCTTCAAGCGCGCCTCGGTCCTCGAGAACATCTCCAGACTCGATATTCTGCTGCTCGACAAGACCGGCACCCTGACCAAAGGGGAGTTTTCGGTAACCGACCTCGTCCCCGCCGGGGGAGTCGACGAGCAGGAGCTTATGCGCCTCGCTGCCGCCGCCGAAAGCGCCAGCAGCCATCCCCTGGCCAGGGCGGTGGTGCGCCGGGCACGAGAAGAGGGTCTTGAGCTGCCAGCGGCCGAAGCGGTCGAGGAGGTCGGCGGGCATGGCCTGCTCTGCACCGTCGAGGGAAACCGGGTGCTGGCCGGCAGCCAGCGTCTGATGGAGCGGGAAAAGATTTCCATCGCGCCGGTTGCCGAGCAGGTGGATGATCTTGCCAGGGATGGAAAATCCTTCGTCTACGTGGCCCGGCAGGGACAGTTGATGGGGGTGGTGGCGCTCGCCGATACCCTCAAGGAAGGAGCCGCCGACACCATCGCCCGGCTGCGGGACCTGGGCCTGCGCACGGTGCTGATCACCGGCGACCGGCGCGAGGCGGCGCAGGCAGTGGCGGTGCAGGTCGGGGTCGATGCCGTCGAGGCCGAGGTGCTCCCCGGCGAAAAACAGCAGGTTGTGCGCCGCTACCAGGAGCAGGGGTACTTCGTCGGCATGGTGGGGGACGGCATCAACGATGCCCCGGCCCTGGCCCAGGCCGACATCGGCATCGCCATCGGCAGCGGTACCGATGTGGCCAAGGAGACCGGGGACATCATCCTGGTCAAGGGCGACATCCGTGACGTCGAACGGGGCATCCGTCTCGGCCGTCGGACGCTGGCCAAGATCAAGCAGAACCTCTTCTGGGCCTTCTTCTACAACGTCATCGGCATCCCGGTTGCCGCCGGCCTGCTCTACCCGGCCTTCGGGCTCGTTCTCAAGCCGGAGTTCGCCGGCCTGGCCATGGCCTTTTCCAGCGTCTCGGTGGTGACCAACAGCCTGCTGCTGAAGAGGTATGCGATGAAGTTGTAGGGGCGCTGCTTGCTGCGCCCAGAACGGGCAGGGCAAGCCCTGCCCCTACAAAACCGTGGGGATTGCATGCAACGCAAACCGGTCATCGGCGTCATCGGCGCCAGCGAGCCGACAGCGGCCGGCTACGCCACCGCCCGCGAGGTGGGGCGTCGTCTTGCCGGGGCCGGGGCGGTGCTGGTCTGCGGCGGTCTTGGCGGGGTGATGGAGGCGGCCGCTCGCGGCTGCGCCGAGGCCGGCGGACTGGTGCTGGGGATCCTGCCCGGACCGGAGGCGGCCGCAGCCAATCCCTGGGTAGGCATTGCGGTCCCCACCAACATGGGGCATGCGCGCAACGTCATTATCGCGCACACCGCCCAGGCCTTGATTGCGGTCGAAGGAGAATACGGTACCCTTTCGGAGATCGCCATCGGCTTGAAGCTCGGTCGCCCGGTCATCGCTCTGGGTACCCGGCATCCGGTAGCGGGAGTGGTTGCCGCCGCCTCGCCCGAAGCGGCAGTGCGCCTCGCCTTTTCAATGCTTGCCGCCGCGGTGGCAGATAGGGGATTGCATGCCGATTGATCTGGAGCGATCACGGGAGCGGGCCGGAAAGCTGGTCGAATGGGTGCGCGGCAAGGGTCGGATACTGATCGTTGCTCACGACAACCCCGACCCCGATTCCCTGGCGGCGGCCTTCGCCCTCCGGCACCTTTTTCTGGTCAAGACCGGACAGGAGGCGACCATCACCTTCGGCGGCGTCATCGGCCGCGGCGAGAACCAGCTCATGGTCCGGGAACTGGAGATCGATGCCGTGGCCATCGACACGCTCGATCTCAACGAGTTCGAGGTGGTCTGCCTGGTCGACACCCAGCCCGGCACCGGCAACAACTCCTACCCCTTGGACCTGCCGGTGCACGTGGTGATCGATCACCATCCGACGCGCAGCTCCTGCCAGGGCTGTCGCTGGGTCGATGTGCGCGAGGATTACGGCGCCTGTGCCACCATCCTCTTCGAATACCTGCTCTCCCAGGACGTCTACCTCAGTACCAAGCTCGCCACGATCCTGTTCTATGCCATCAAGTCCGAGACCCAGGACCTCGGTCGCGAGTGGCACCGGGCCGACCGGGAAGCCTATCTCCATCTCGTCCCGCTGGTCAACAACCGGATCCTGTTCAAGATCACCCATCCCGAGTCGCCCCGCGAATATTTCGGCTCCTACAATCGGGCGATCAAGAACGCGCGGATCTACGAGAACGTACTGGTCTTCAATCTCTATGAGATCGACCACCCCGATATCGTCGCCGAAATGGCCGATTTTCTGCTGCGCGTGGAAGGGATCGAAACCGTTCTCGGCATGGGCCATTACCGGGAGACGGAAATCCTTTCGCTGCGGACCCTGAGCCAATCGGTAGTGGCCGGCGACGTCATGCAGCAGGTGGTTGACGGCCTGGGCACGGCCGGCGGCCACGGCATGACCGCCGGCGGCCAGGTTCGCCCGCTGCAGGCCGGAGGGGCGGTGCAGCGCGAACTGGAGACGAGCCTCACCCGCCGGCTGCTCGAAACGCTCGGCATGAAGCCGATTCGCGGCAGAAAACTCATTCCCTCCTGAGCTTTTTCACACTGCCGGCCACACCGCGCCGTGGCGGCCGGACCCGCCTTCCGTTGACAGACGACTTGCAACCGGGGTATAAGGGAGCGTTTTTAATTCCGAGGTGCCCATGCTCCGTTCGCTGATGCTCCTGCTCGTTCTTCTCGGTCTGGCCGCTACGGCCCAGGCCCGCGTCGAAGTCTTTCTTCCCGGTAACCCGTCGGTAACCATCGATGAGGTCTACCTGCGCGACGGTGTCGCCTACCTGGCCATCGACGACATTATCGCCCCGCTCGGCCTGAGCGGCCAGTGGGATTCGGTCGAGCACACCTACAGCATCAAATCCGCATCCCGTTCGGGCCTGATCTCTCCCGGCAGCCATTACCTGCGCCTGGGGGAGCGTTTCCTGCCCCTCTCGCACCCGCCCCGGTTCATCGACGGCCGTCTGCGGGTCGCCGAAGACTTCATCACGAAGCAGCTCCCCGTGCTGCTCGGCGAGCCGGTCTATTACCGTAATCTCGATCCGCCGGAGAAACCGGCCGCCGAAGAACTCACCACAATCGACCGTCTCTTTGCCTTTCTGCTGCGCAAGGAGCAGCCGCTCGGCGAGCCGGCGCTGCGCGGGATCGCCATTGACCCGGGGCACGGCGGCGAGGATGCCGGCGCCATCGGCCCCGGCGGCAGCAAGGAGAAGGCGGTCACCCTGGAGGTCGCCAGGCGCCTGGAAAAACAGCTGAAGATGCGGCTGGGGATTCCCATCTATCTCAGCCGCGACGGTGACTATTCACTCACGCCGGTGCAGCGGCTGGAGCCGGTCGCTCGCCCCGACACCGACGTGCTGATCCAGTTGCATGCCCAGTCCTCTTTCGGTCCGGCTGCACACGGCGTCACCCTGATTGTGCGGCCCCAGGAGGAAACAGTCCAGGGTGCGCTGCCGCGCGGCGAAGGGGAGAGCATTCGCCTCGCCCGTTCCCTTGCCGCCGCCCTGCGCGACAGTGGTGTCGAGGTGGCGGGAATCATCCAGGCGCCGCTCCTGCCCCTCGGGCGGGGGAACCTGCCGACCGTCCTGGTCGAGCTGGGATACCTGACCAACACCGAAGACCGGGCGCTGCTGCGTGATCCGGCCGGGCAGGAAAAGTTGGCCGGGGCGCTTTTCGCCGGTCTGAAGAATTATAGCGATGGCCAACAGGAGGTTGACAGGTGAGCGATACAGCAGAGGTGCGCCGGGATGGCCGCCAGCAGGCCGAACTGCGTCCGGTGACTTTCCAGCGTGGCTTCACCCGTTATGCCGAGGGGTCGGTACTGGTCTGTTTCGGTGAAACCCGCGTGCTCTGCAACGCCACCGTGGAGGAGGGGGTACCTTCCTTCCTCCGCGGGGAGGGGCGGGGATGGGTGACCGCCGAGTACTCCATGCTTCCCCGGGCCACCCATAGCCGATCGCCGCGGGAATCGACGCGGGGCAAGGTGGGGGGGCGGACGCACGAGATCCAGCGCCTGATCGGCCGTTCCCTGCGGGCAGTGATCGATATGCAGGCGCTGGGCGAGCGGACCATCCTGATCGACTGCGACGTGCTGCAGGCCGACGGCGGCACCCGCACCGCCGCCATAACCGGCGCCTTCGTGGCGCTGGCCGACGCCGTCGCCGGTTTAAGGCGCAAGGGACTGGTGGCCGGCAACCCCCTCAAGGAGAGCGTGGCGGCGGTGAGCGTCGGCATCGTCGAAGGGAAGCCGGTCCTCGATCTCAACTACGACGAGGATTTCCGCGCCGCGGTCGATATGAACTTCGTCATCACCGAATCGGGGCGTTTCGTCGAGGTGCAGGGTACCGCCGAGGAGGAGCCTTTTACCGCCGCCGAACTCGACGCCCTGCGAAACCTGGCCCTGGCCGGCTGCCGCGAACTGGCGTCGCTGCAGAAACGGGCGCTGGAGGGCTGACATGGAACTGGTCATCGCCACCCGCAACCAGGGGAAGCTGCGCGAGATCCGCCGGCTGCTCGAAGCGACGGAGGTCCGCGTCCTCGGCCTCGACGTCTTCCCTGACCTGCCCGAAGTCGAGGAGGACGGGGAGACCTTCGCCGACAATGCCCGCAAGAAGGCGGTGACGGTGGCACGGCTGACCGGCCGTCTGACCCTGGCCGACGATTCGGGGCTGGAGGTGGCACATCTCGGCGGCGCTCCCGGCGTGCTCTCGGCCCGCTACGCCGGCGCCGATGCTGATGATGCGGCCAACAACCGCAAGCTGCTGGCGGCACTCGCCGGCGTCCCCCGGACCGGGCGGCGCGGTGCCTTCGTCTGCGCCATGGCCCTGTGCGGTCCGGACGGCAATTGCCGCTTCTTCTCCGGCCGGCTCGAGGGGATTCTTGCCGAGGAACCCCGCGGCGACGGCGGTTTCGGCTACGACCCCCTGTTTCTCGTCCCCGAATACGGCAAGACGCTGGCCGAGCTGCCGCTGGAAATCAAGAACCGCATCAGCCACCGTGGCCAGGCGCTGCGCCAGGCCCTCGTATATCTCAGGCAGCACGCCTGAGGGCAAACCCGCCCTGTTTTCTCCCGTTTTCAGTCATTCTCCCTATTGCGCCTTTCACCCCGACCGCTAGACTGTTATCGAGCGCGGCCGCACCGGTCGTGCTCGCTTCTCTTCCGGCCCTGACCGCGAAACGGTACGTCATGACAGAGTCGAGCCAAGGAACTCCGGTCGC